>JANNKN010000156.1:0-5280 GCA_031396315.1 Deltaproteobacteria bacterium | reverse complement strand
CACGCCACCGCGAGCGGCAGCGACTCGAAGCCCCGAATCACGCTGCTGTGCGTGCGCTGCGGTGCGGCAGCGCCCGGCGCGATCTCGGGGAAGCGCTCGAGCATCGCCTCGAGCACGCAGCGCGCTTCGAGCCGCGCCAGCCCCGCGCCGAGGCAGAAGTGCACGCCGAGACCGAAGCCGAGGTGCCGCGCGCCGTCGCGGTCGAGCCGGTACTCCTCGGCGTCCGGGAACTCGCGCGAATCGCGATTCGCGCCCGCGAACGAGACGAGCACGCGCTCGCCCGCGGCGATGCGCACACCGTGCAGCTCCACGTCGCGCGTCGCATCGCGCGCAAGATTTTGCACCGGGCTGTCCCAGCGCAACGTCTCTTCGAGCGCCGCCGCCGCGAGCAGGGGGCTCTCGCGCAGCCGCTTCCACAGCTCGGGCCGCTGCGAGAGCACGCGCAGCTGGTTGCTGATCAGGTTCGTCGTGGTCTCATTTCCGGCGACGAGCAATAACAAGCAGAACGACTCGATTTCCTGCGCCGTGAGTCTGCGCCCGTCGATCTCCGCGGCGAGCAGCGCGCTCACCAAGTCTTCACGCGGCTCGGCGCGGCGGCGCGGGATTACCTCGTTGCGGAAGTAGTCGACCATCTCGAGCGCCGCGGCCATCAAGTCCGGTGTGCGCGGCTTCTCCATCAGGCCGACGAGTGCGTCCGACCAGCGCCGGAAGTCCGCGCTGCGGTCGGGCGAAACGCCGAGTAGCTCCGCGATCACGATTACCGGCACCGGTATCGCAATGCGCGGCACGAGGTCGAACTCGCCACCCGGGATCGCCGCCAGCAGCTCGCGCATGAGCGCGCGGATGCGCGGCTCGCTCTCGGCGACGCGCCGCGGCGTGAACGCGCGGCTCACGAGCGCGCGCAGCTGATCGTGCAGCGGCGGGTCGCTCGTCGCGATCGACGGCACGCCCGCCTGCGGGCCGGCAGGGTTCTGCCCGCGCGAGCTGCTGAAGGTCGCGTGATCGCGCAGCACTTCGAGCGCGTCCGCGAAACGCGTGACGACCACGTTGCCGAAGCGTGGCTCGCGATACGCCGGCGCGTGCTCGCGAAGCCACGCGTAGGTCGGGTACGGATCTTCGTGAAACTCGGGCGTAAAGAGATCCGGCTGCATGGGCGCCTCCGCGTGTTCGAGCATGGCGCAAATGGAGGTCGATGCAGACCGGGCGCGGCTGGGAGCACCCGCTTCGCAAGCGGTCGGGTTCGAGCCCCCTGGCCGCTCGCCGCCTTCGCGCTGCTTTCCCCGCGCCCTGGCCCGCCCTCGTTGTAACGTGGCGCGACCACCGAGGTACGCATGTTCGATTGGTCCCTGCCGGACGAGCTCGCGCTGATCGTCGAGACCACGCGCGAGTTCGGACGCGCCCATCTGGCCCCGCACATCCGCGAGGCCGAGAGCGCGCGCGGCGTTGCGCCCGAGGTTTCGGCGCGCTTCACCGAGACGGGGCTCGCCACGCTCGAGCTGCCGGCGCTGCTCGACGGCGCTCAGCTCGGTGCCGTCGCACGCGCGCTCGTGAACGAAGAGCTCGGCGCGGCGGACCCCGGTGCGGCGCTCGCGCTCGATCCACTCGGCCCCGCGTTCTACGCCGTGCTCGAAGCGGGGGGCGAGGACGCGGTTCGTGAGCACCTGCTCCCGCTGCTCGCGAAGCCCGGCGCGCGTGCGGTGCTCGTCAGCGCGCACGATGCACTGCTCGACACGCACGGCGGCCGGCTGCGCGGCGCGGTGCCCTGGGTGCCGGCCGATCGCGCGGACCTGCTCGTGTACGTGAGCGACGACGAGGTCGTGATCGCGCGCGAGGGCATTACGGCGAAGCCGCTGCGCGGCGCAGGCCTGCGCGCCGCGGGCGCGAGCGAGCTCACCGTCGACGCGAAAGCCGTCGCGCGTTTTCTCGACGGCGAGGCCGTCGGCGAAGCGCTCGCGCGCGCGCGCATTTATTACGCCTCGCTGCTCGTGGGTGTGCTGCGGCAGGCCGCCGAGGCGTCGCGTCTGTACGCGATGAGCCGAGTCGCGTTCGGCAAGCCGATCGCGCATCACCAGGCGCTCGCGTTCCTGATCGCCGACATGCGCACGGCCGTCGACGGCGCGCGCGTGCTCGTCCACGAGGCCGCCTGGCAGCTCGACGAGGGGGGGCCCGCCGAATCGCTCGCGGCTGCAGCGTTCGCGGAGGCGATCGAGGCCTCCACGTTCGTCGGGCCCAACGGCATCCAAATCCTCGGCGGCCACGGCTTCATGCAGGATTACCCGCTCGAGAAGCACATGCGCGAGGCCCGCGCGCTCGGCCTCTTGCTCGGCGGCTTCGACGCCGCGCGCGAAGAAGCCGGCGCGCACCTCTGCGCGACCGGCGCACCCGTCACCCTGTCGGTGGGAGAACGCTGATGGACTTCTCGATCGACAAGGACGCGGCCGAACGACTCGCGCGCGTGCGCCAGCTCGGCGCTTCGCACATCCGGCCGCTCGGAATCGAGGCCGACCGTCTCGGGCGCCCCGTTCCGCCCGACCATGATTACTTCAAGCTGCTGCTCGCGAACGGAATCGGGCGTACGCGTTGGCTGCCGCCCGGCGCGAAGCCCGTGGCGCGCGACGACGCGCGCCCGTACGAAGTCGGCATGGGACTGACGGGTGCCTCGCGGGTCGGGATCCACATCGCGGAGGAGCAGGCGTATTGGGACCGCGGCGTCTCGACCGCGACGCCCGGCCCCGGCATGAGCGAGCCTGCGCTGCTGTCGATGGGCACCGAAGACCAGAAGGCGCGCTTCCTCGGCCCGTTCGTGAACCCTGACAAGCCGCGCTGGGGATCGTTCGCGATGACCGAGCCGGGCGCGGGCTCCGACGTCTCCGCGATCCGCACGAGCTGCGTGAAGGACGGCGCGCACTTCGTGCTGAACGGCGAGAAGTCGTTCGCAGGCAACGCCAGCCGCGCGGATTGGATCCTCGTCTGGGCCACGGTCGACGCGTCGCAAGGCCGAGCCGGCCACCGCGCCTTTGTGGTCGAGAAGGGAACGCCGGGCCTCGGCAACTTCAAGATCGAAAAGAAGATGGGCATCAAAGGCTACGAGTCGACGTCCTTCACGCTTCAGGATTGTCGCGTTCGCGCGGACAACTTGTTGGGTGGGGAAGGGCACTACGCGTCGCGCGCGGGCTTCAAGGGCGCGATGAAGACGTTCAACGCAATTCGCCCGGGCATCGCCGCGAACGCCGTCGGCATCGGCCGAGCCGCGCTCGACGAGGCGCTCGCCTTCGCGCGCGAACACGAGCGCTTGCACGACGCGCGCGTGCGCGACCGGATCGAGCGCATCGCGCGCAAGCTGCGCATGGCGCGCTTGCTCACGCTCAAAGCGGCCTGGCTCGCGGACCACGAGCTGCCCAACATGGTCGAGGCCTCCATGTGCAAGGCGCTCGCGCCGACGGTCGCGTACGAGGCCGCGAGCCTCGGCATGGAGCTGTTGGGGACGGTCGGCGGCCGCGGCGATCACCTGATCGAGAAGCTGTTCCGCGACGTCAAAGCGATGGACATCGTCGAGGGCACGGGCCAAATCCAGCGCATCGTGATGGCGCGCCAGCTCGTGAATCTCCCCAACGACAAGGGCGCGTGAAGCGATGACCGAAGCTGCGGTGCTCTACGACGTGACGGACGGCGTCGCAGAGATCACGCTCAACCGCCCTGAGAACCGCAACTCGATGACGCCGGACCTGCTCGCAGGCCTCGCCGACGGCGTCGCGCGGGCAAGAGCGGACGCCGACGTGCGCTGCGTGATCGTGACGGGCCGCGGCAAGAGCTTCTGCGCCGGTGCCGACTTCAAGGCGCGCGCCGAGGCCGATCCGAACGCGCCCTACGTCGCGCCGCACGAGCGCTCGTATAACACCTACGCGCCGTTTCTGTCCCTGCTGGATCTCGAGGTGCCGACGATCGCGGCGATGACCGGCCCCGCGATCGGCGGCGGGCTCGGCCTCGCGATCGTGTGCGATCTGCGCGTCGCCTCGACCGAGGCGAAGTACGGCGCCAACTTCGTGCGCCTCGGCCTCCACCCCGGCATGGCGAGCACCTACATCCTGCCGCGCCTGATGGGCGTGCCGAACGCAGTGGAGCTGTTGCTCACGGGCCGGCTCGTGGACGGCGCCGAGGCCGCGCGCCGCGGCCTCGCGCACTACGCGGTTGCGCCCGAGCAAGTACTCGCCAAGGCGCGCGAGCTCGCCCGCGAGATCGCGAGCGCAGCGCCGCTCGCGGTGCGCTGGACCAAGCGCTCGATCTATCAGGGGCTCGCGTGGGATCCGAAGGCGTCCGCGCGCCACGAGGGCCTGGTGCAGTCGCGCACGATGGAGACCGAGGACTTTCGCGAGGGCACGAAGGCGCTGTTGGAGAAGCGGGAGCCGAGGTTTCGGGGGCGGTGAGGGGCACGATCGTCGTCGCGGCGATCGCGGTTGCGACGCTCTCGGCGAACGCAGCACACGGGATGAGCTGCCGCGCCGCGCAGCCGTGGCAGGCCGAGAGTCCGAACGGCGGGTTCGTGCTGCACTACCGCGCGGAGGCCCAGCGGCTGGGCGCCGTGCTCGAGCTCGCGCGGAATCGCGGTGCGCGAGCGCCGATCTGGCGCACCGTCGGGGACAAGTACGCCTGGGAGGGCATCGTGTCCGACGACGGGAGGCGGGTCGCGATCCGAGAAGGCTGTGTCGACAGCAGCTATCGCATCCTCGACGAGAGCGGCGTTCTCGTGCGGAGCGTCCCTTCGAGCGAGGTGCTCTCAGTGTGGGAAGCGCTGCACGGGTTCGCATTGCGCATGCGGGGCTTCGACGAGGCGGGAGAACACTTGGTCCTCGAGCGAGTGAGTCGCCGCGAGAGCGGATCTAGCGCGCTGCCGCGTCGCGTGCGGATCGGCGATGGTCGCGCTCTCGACGCACCGGAAACGCACGCCGACTTCTTTCCCTCTCTGCCGTGTGCGCTTCCGCGGGAACTCAGGTGGGGATTGTCGCCATTCGGAATTGCGGCCTCGTGCAGGGACGCCACGGATGAGAACGTTGCCTTTTGGCTCTTCGACTGGGAGGACGAGGAGTTCCGGCTTCGGCAGTTCGCGCAGCTTCGCGGCGGTGTGGAGCACGGGCGCGCCTGGTCGGCGGAGGGCTCCAACGGCCACGCCGGGCCCTGCGAGGTGACTTACGGCGAGGGGGAAGTCGTCTCCACACGCTGCGGTCAAGGCGTCCTAGTTCCGCCGGAGGCATCTCCGTTCACTTCTTCTTCGCCGCCTTCTTC
>JANNKN010000459.1:0-1197 GCA_031396315.1 Deltaproteobacteria bacterium | reverse complement strand
CCCCTCCGCTTGCGGGATGGAGTCGCTGTTCGGCAACACGCTGTCCTACACGGGCTTCTCGCCCGACGAAGTGGACATCGTGTGGGGCCTCGTGCCGACGCTCGTGCCCGAGCCTGCGCGCTTCGGGTTGCTCGCGATGGGCATTGCCGGATTGGCGGTTGCGCATCGCGTTCGCGCGCGGCGGAAGTAGCTCCGCACGCTTCCTCTGCCGGCGCAGCGAGCGCGACATCGCGCTCGCCGCGCTGCGTCCGTCCGCGGTGTCGGTGCTGATCGCTTCGCTCGGCTGCGCCGGCTCGCGGGCAAAATTCGCAGCGCCTCGCGTAGGATGCGGGCACCACGGGGGTCGCGGAATGATCCAACGCGTCGGCGGAAATCTCGCGCTGCGCGAGGGCGCTGCGCCCGAGGCCAGCGCGCAGCTCGAGCGCGATGGCTACGCGGTGCTGCGCGGCGCGCTCGCGCCGGAGCTGCAGGCGCGCCTAACAACCGAGATCGAGGCGGTGTTCACGCAGCGACCGACCGAACGCGGGCGCCCGGATCGCGCCGAGTTCCGCTACGAGATGCTGAATCGCTCGCCGGCAAGCCAGGAGGCCGTCGGCCATCCGATGATCCTCGCCGCGATCGAGCCGCTGCTCGGCGAGGACTGTCATGTGATCGCCAATACCGCTTGGTGGAACCCGCCGACGTTCGGCGGCGGGCCGTGGCACTGCGATGCGGGGCCGCACGTGCCGCGCCCCGAAGGCGTGCCCTGGGACGAACGCATCCCGTATCCCGTGTTCGCGATCGGCGCGCATCTCTACCTGCGCGATTGCCCGCTCGCGTGCGGCCCGACGGCCGTGATCCCGGGCAGCCATCGCAGCGGCCGGCTCCCGCCGCAGGGGCGCATGAGCGATGCCGCGCTCACGTACGAAGGCCGCGCGGCCGTCGCGCTCGAAGCGCGCGCCGGCGACGTCGCACTCTTCGTCTCCGACACCTGGCACCGCGGCCTGCCCGCACAGCCGAGCGGCACCGGCCGCCTCTTCCTCCAAGCCCACTACGCGCGCCGCGACATCGCCCAACGCATCCGCACCAGCGCCGACGCCAACCAACTCTCCTCCGAAGCCACCACCCGCATCCGCACCCCCCGCGAACGCAAGCTATTAGGCCTCCACAAACCCTTCTTCTACGACGGCTGATCCCCCCTGACCTTACGCCCACCGC
>JANNKN010000110.1:0-4272 GCA_031396315.1 Deltaproteobacteria bacterium | reverse complement strand
GAGGCCAGGCGCAGGCCGCCCCCAAGCCAAGAAACACCTCCGCGCGTCTGCCTACCCAAGTGCCCCGCAACCACCCATCCATCACGCGCAGCGGCCGAGCGCCGAGCCGCAGCGAGCTGCCCCCGCCCCTGCGCCGCCTCGACACCTCTTGCTCCGACGCCGCTCAGCTCTCCGCCCGAATCCCATAATGGCCAACATACGGAGCGAACTGCTCTCGCACCTCATCCACATTGAGCCCGAGCTCCTCGTACTTGTAAGTGTGCGCGCCAAACTTCGCTTTGGGCTTGTCGCGCAGATAACCGCGAACGCGCTCATCGTGCCCATTCGGCCACGCGAGCCCGAGCTGCTCATACACGCGCCGCAAGTTCGCCACGGGATCGCTCATCAGGTCGAGATAGTGCGAATCCACGATCTGCTTCTCCGGCAACGCCCCTGCCTTGCGCAGCTGGATCCCGAGCTCGAGCAGGTACTTGAACGCGCCGACCGCGACCTGCCCTTGCTGCGCGACATCCACGGCGTCGCTGCGCATGTAACGCAGCGTGCACATCAGGTTCGCGACGCTGCCGACGATCTTGGTGGGATCGCGGTGCGTGTGAATCACGCGGGCGTCGGGGTATTCCGCGAACAGCGCCGGCAGCGACGAGAGGTGCGCCGGCGATTTCAGCAGCCACCGCTCTGGCGCGGCGCCGTGCTGGAGCGTCTGCAAGAAGCGGCGGTGGCCCGCGTAGAAGCGCGCGTCGAGGCCGGGCGTCGTGAGCTTCCACTGCATGTAGCTGGGCGCGTCGTACTGCATCGACCAGTAGGGGCCTGCGAAATCCGCCTGCGTGAAGTGCACGCACTCGCACGGCAAGTCGTGCCGCAGCTCATGCATCGTGATGAATTCTGGCTGGATCTCCGCCCACAGCTCGTGCTCGCTCTCGGCGAGCTCCTTGCGGTACGCGACGTCGCGCTCCGGATCGGCGAGCAGCGGCAGCGGGTGCGCGGCCTCCCACGCGATCGGCGCGCGCAGCTTCGTGTCGAGCGCGAGCAGCTCGAGCAGAATCGTCGTGCCCGAACGCGGCGGTCCCAACACGAAGAGCGGCGCCTCGATCGGCTCGCGCAGGATTGCGGGCCGCTCCGCCCACGCGCGCTGGAGGCGCAGCTTCGTTTGCAGCACGCGCAACACTTCGGCGCGCGTGAGCACGCGCCCGAGCAGGTGGAGCTGCGCTTCGCTGTCGAGCGCACTCATCAGGGCGTGATAGCCGGACTCCCAGCCCGCGTCGCCGAAATCCTCGAGCCCCGTGGTCTTGCGCGCGAGCGCGACGAGTTCATCGGCATCGAGCGAGACGACGTGGCGCGGATCGCCAACCGACGGGCCGAACAGGTTCAGGCGCCGCACCCATTGGGGATGCTCGAGCTTCTTCAACACGGCGGCGCCTCCTCGCGCGCTCCGCGAGCCGCGCGGGCCGTCGCTAGCACGGCGCCGCGCGCTCCGCCTTTGGCACGAGCGCCCGGCCCGGCGGCGTATGCTGCGCGAACGCATGGAGGTCGCGATGACGAAGACGGCCCTGCTGGATCTCGCGTTGCAAAGTCTCGGCGTCGGCCGCGACGGCGCGATCTCGCTGCTCGAGAGCACGCGGCCTCCGCCGCGCGTCGACGGGCTCTCGATCGGCGTCGCGATCACCGATCGCCCTGCGCCGCACGCCGGCGAGCGGCATCTCGACGGCGACGAGCTGCTCTACCTGATTGCGGGAAACGCGACGGTGCGGCTCGAGCGGCCCGAAGGCGAAGAGCACATCGAGCTGGCGGCGGGCAACGCGTGCATCGTGCCGCGCGGGCTCTGGCACCGCGTCGTGCCTCGAGGCGAGATCACGCTGCTCTACGCGACGCCTGGGCCCAACAACCAGCGCCGCTCGCTCTAGCCTACGGACGGCCTCGCTCGCGCAGCGAGAGCACGTAACCGCGTTCCGGCAGGGCGCGATTCTCGAGCACCTCGAGGTAGGCGGCGCGCACTGCGCGCTCACCGTCGTGGTGCGTCGTCTCGATCCAGCCGCTCGCCGCCTCGGCAAACCCGCGCCAGCTCGCGTCGACGCGCGCCTCGAAGCCGGTCGCGCCCCAATCGGTCATGCGCGCGCGCACTCGGTCTGGCGCGAAGAACAGCTCGGGTTTCGGGCCGGCCAGCGCCGCACGCGCGCCGCCGGCGGCACCGCGCGCTTCCCAATGCGTGGCGCCCACCAGGCACGAGTACTTCAGCTCGTCCGCGAACTGGCCGTGCACGGCGCCGAGCACGCTCGCGTTGCCCGACATGTCCACGTACACGGCCGGCGAGCGCGCGAGCGAGGCGACGTCGTCGTACGCGACCACGCGGTCGTAACAATTCGTGGCAGCGACGAAGGCGCGATGCGCCGGCGACGTGAGCCCGACCACCTCGGCGCGCGGCGCCGCACGACGGGAAAGCAGATACGCGAGTGAGAGCGACGTCTTGCTCGACGCGCTCGACACCACGATCTGGCGCGCGCCGAAGAAGCCGCGATCTGCGAGCAGGTCATCGATCAGGAACGAAGTCACGAACAGGGGCCGGAAGAGCATGGTCGCGTCTTCGAGCTCGCGCTGATGGCCGGCACCAAGTCGTGTGTAGTGGTTGTAGACCGGCGGCAACTTCGCGCGATGCGGCGCCGCGTCGACGAAGCTGCCGTCGCTCACGCGATCCGCGCGCACGACGAGGTGACTCGACATCGGGAAGTAGCCGTAGACGCGCTCGCCCTCGCGGATCGCGTCGTGCCGCGAGCGCACCACGTCGGCGAAGCCCCAAACGGGGATGCGGCCCCAGCCCTCGCGCGTCGGAAAGAAATTCCAGTACGCCATCGCCTCGCCGAACGCGGCGTAGGTGATGTTGTTCGCGGTCAGCGCGAAGCGGTCGATCGCGAGCTGCACATCGCCCGGAGCGAGTGCAGCGAGCGCCGCGTCCGCGCCTCGCACGAACTCGCTGGTGCGGAGATCGTCGCGCTTCACCAAGAAATCGAGGGTCGTTGCAGGCATGGCCGGCTCCTCTCGTGTGGCACGCGTCGTACGATTCGCGCTAGGGCTTCACCGCGAGCTTCAGCACGGTCGGCTCGCTGATGCGGAACAGGCTCATTAGGCGCTGCGTCATGCCGTACTTCGCCTTGAAGGCGTCCTCGACGCGGCTCGAGAGCTCCACGTCCTTCACCTCGGTGGCTCGCACCGCGTTCTCGACATCGCGCATGCGCAGCCGTACCGCGGAGTGGCGGCGAATGTTCGCCAGCCACTTCGAATCGTTCGTGCGCACGTAGGCCTCGCCATCGACCACCACGATCCAGACGGGCGTCTCGCGCAGCCCGCCGTCCGCGTCGCTGGTGAGGATCTCGACGACGGATTCGTCGCGGGCCGGGGTCCAGTCGAAGGGCTCCGCCAAAGCGGCGCCCGCAACAAGCACGATTGCGAGCGCAAAGAGCGCGCTCTTCGCAAACTTCATCGAACGGATCTCCTCGTCGCCGAAAGGCTTACGCACAGCGTAGCCCCTCAGCTCGAGCCGGGCGTGCGCGATCTCACGCGGGTGCCCTACTTCTTCTTCGGGAACCCCAGCTCGCCGAGCTTGCGCGCAATGTCCTGCCCGGCGGTCGCCACGTTCACATCCCTGTCGATCGCAGCGATGCGCCCGTCCGCGTCGATGTAGAACGTCCAGCGCTTCGCGTAGAGGCCGCCGAGGCCGAGCACTCCATACGCCTTCGCCGTGGAGGCGGAGTCGTCCGAGAGCAGGACGTGCTTCGCGCCGAGCTCGCGCGCGAACGCCGCGTTCTTCGCCGGGTCGTCGAGGCTCACGTAATAGACGGCGGCATCGAACACACCGATGGCTTCGGCGCTGTCACGCAGCGCCTTCAGTTCCTCGGTTCAACCTGCTGTGAACGCCTTCGGGAACCACGCGAGCACGACGCCGCGCTTCCCGACGTGTTGCGCCAGCGTGTGGGTCGCCCCATCGGAGCCGCGCAGCGCGAACGCGGGCGCTGGCGCAAATACCGCGGGCTCCGCGGCGCTTGCCGCGAACGGCAGGCTGAGAATCGCGAGTGCGGTACGAAGCAGCTTTTTCATGGCACGTACAATAGGAGCCTGCCGGGCGCGCCGCGAGCCGCGGCCGAGGCTCACTTCGGCCGGGCCAGCTGCTCGAGCGTGTAGGCGACACCGTTCTTCACGACGAGCTCTACCGTCTCGCTGTTCTCGATGCGCTCGAGCGGGTTCTGCTCGAGCACCACGAAGTCAGCCAGCTTGCCCGGCTCG
>JANNKN010000101.1:0-2147 GCA_031396315.1 Deltaproteobacteria bacterium | reverse complement strand
TCGCTCGCGAGTCCGTCGAGCACGAGCTGCGTGGAAGCGCGTCGGCGCGCGTCACCCTCGTGCGCCGCGCCGCTCACGCGCAGCGCCGGGAGCAGCGCGGGGACGAGCGGCGGAGCAGTGCGCGGCGTCATCACGCATGCGCTCGCAGCTGCGAGCAGCAGGCAGGCGAGCGGGTGCGCTCCGCCACCGAAATGGCGCGTGCGCTCACTCATCTTCGAGCCAGCGGCGGAAGCGCTCCATCAGGCCGGGCTCGTCGTCGGCGCGTTGGCGCCTCGGCGGCGCAGCTTCGCGCGGCGCGGGCGCGCGCTCGCTGGGTGTGGGCCTTGCCGTCGGTGCGCCGCGCCACTGCGGGCAGGTCTCCACCGGCTCGGTGCCGCGCAGGAAGAACTCGGTGCGGCGCAGAGGGCAGCCGTCGAGCGCGATCGCGCCGGTTGAGGGCTCGATCTCGAGCTCCGCGACATCGCCCGGCACTGGGAAAACGCCGACCACCTCGCCTCCGCTCGCTTCCTTCAGGAAGCGCGCCCAGATCGGAACCGCGATGCCGGCGGAGGCTTGCCCAAGCGAGCGCGGCTCATCGAAGCCGACCCAGAGCACGACCACCATCTCGGGCGTGAAGCCCGCGAACCACGCGTCGCGCTCCTCGTTGCTGGTCCCCGTCTTGCCCGCGACGGGGCCGCGCACTCCGGCGGCGCGAATACCCGCGCCAGTGCCGCGATCGACGACGCCCTGCAGCAAGCTCGTCACCAGGTAGGCGGTGCCGGAATCGAGCACGCGCTCGAACTCGATCGGTTGGCGCTCGAGCGTCTCACCGCGCGCATCGATCACATCCTCGAAGGTGCGAACGCGCGGCCGGATCCCGCCGCTCGCAAAGGTCGCGTAGGCGCGTGCGAGCTCGAGTGGCGTCACGTCGGCGGAGCCGAGCACGAGGCTCGGTACGTTCGGGAGCGGGCTCTCGACACCGAGCCGCTGCGCCATCTCGCGCACGCGGGGAATCCCGATTGTCTGCCCCAGCCGCGCCGATGCCACGTTGTACGACTTCTCGAAGGCCGTGCGCACCGGCACGAGCCCGTGGAATTGATGATCGAAGTTTTGCGGCGCCCAGTTGCCGCGCCAGACCGGAACGATCAGCGCGGAGTCGTCGAGCTGACTCGCGAGCGTGATCGTCGGCGAGCCGTTCGCGGGCTCGAGGCCGGCGGCGTAGACGAACGCCTTGAACACACTGCCCGCGGGCCGGCGCGCTTGCGTGCAGCGATCGAACTGGCTCGCGGCGTAATCGCGCCCGCCGACCAGCGCGAGCACCTCGCCCGTCTGCGGCCGCAGTACCACGAGGCAGGCTTCGAGGCGCTGCCCATCCTTAGGAGCGAGCGCCCGCGTGCTTTTCTCGAGCCGCTCGAGCTCCTCGCGCACGACGCGCGACGCCGCGCGCTGGAGCCGCAGATCGAGCGTCGAGTAGATGCGCAGGCCCTCGGCCGCGAGGTTCTCCTCCCCGTAGTAATTGGGGAGCTCGCGCCGCAGCGCGTCCAAGAAGAAGCGCGCGTCACGCAGATCCGGCGTGATCGTGGCCACGCGCAACGGCTCGGCGGTCGCTTCCGCGAACTGCTCCTGCGTGATCTTGCCCTGCTGGAGCATCAGCCGAAGCACGAGGTCGCGGCGCAAGGTTGCGGCTTCGGGAGCGCGGTGTGGCGAGAGCCCGTTCGGGCTTTGGATCAGGCCGGCGATCAGCGCGCATTCGGCGAGCGACAAATCCCGCACCGGCTTCCCGAAGTAGAAGCGTGCCGCCTCGCCGATGCCGTGGATGCCTGTCGAGCCGCGCTGTCCGAGATAGATCTCGTTGAGATAGGCCTCGAGGATCGCGTCCTTGTCGTACCGCGCCTCGGTGATGAGGGCCATCGCGGCCTCTTCCACCTTGCGCTGCAGGCTGCGGTCCGGCGTCAAGAAGAAGTTCTTCATCAGCTGTTGCGTGAGCGTCGAGCCGCCCTGCACGAAGCTTCCCGCGCGGACGTTCGCGGCGAACGCGCCGCCGATGCGCCAGAAGTCGAGGCCGATGTGCGAGTAGAAGCGCTGATCCTCGACCGCCATCACTGCGTCGGTCATCTGCCTCGGGATTTCCGAAATGCGAACAAGCTCTCGCTGTTCGCGGTCGGGCC
>JANNKN010000439.1:0-1837 GCA_031396315.1 Deltaproteobacteria bacterium | reverse complement strand
GCGGCAGCATGCCCGTGCGTCCGCCAGCGCGCAGTGCGTGCAGCGAATCGGCGAGATCGTGCGCGGACAGATCGCCGGGAATCACGACGCCACCGAGCAGGAAGCGAGGGTCCCGTAACAGCTCGTGGGCGTCGCGCGGCGTCTTGGCGCGTACGACGTGGAAGCCGAGGCCGGCGATACGCCGCGCGATCGGCTCGAGCGGCTCGCCGCCGCCTTCCACTACGAGCAAGCTCTTGCGAACCGCCATGTCGCCCCCGAACGCCATCGGCGTTTGGCCTGTCTATCGGCATCCGAGTTGCCGGTGTGCGTGACGGGAATCACCCCGCGGCGCGGCGGGCGCAAAGCCGCGCACGTATGCTGCCGGCATGCTGAAAGTGGGCGGAAAGCTCCCGAAATTCACTCTGTTGGACGCGAAGGATCGCGCGCTCGAGGCCGAGTCTTTGCACGAGGACGCGCCGCTCGCCGCGATCTTCCTGCGGCACTTCGGTTGACCCATCTGCCGTCAGCACCTGGTCGAGGTGCAAAGCAGGCTCGGAGAGTTCCAGAAGCGCGGCGCGAACGTGGTCGCGATCGGGCAGGGCATGGGCTCGGAAGCGGCACGCATCGCGCGCATGCTGAAGCTCGGTTTCGCTTGTTATGGCGACCCAGAGCACGATGCCTATCGCGCGCTCGGCCTCGGCCGCACCGGCCTGTTCGGCCTCACACTCGCGCCGTTCCTCAGCGATCCCGCGGGCTCGCTGCGCAACATCGCCCAAGCCGACATGCGCGCCGCGGCGAATCCGCGCAGCGACGTGTTCCGCCTCGGTGGCGCGCTCGTGGCGGATCGCACCGGCACGATTCGCTTCTTGCAGCGCTCGCAGTCGACGACGGACTTACCGAAGACCGACGCGCTGCTGGCGGCGCTCGACGCGATCTGATGCGCGCGCTGCGCGGCGCGGCGACCCTGCTGCTCTGCGCCGCGACTCCGCTCGCGCCTCGGCTCGCGCTCGCCGCGCCGCCGCCGATCGTGATCGCCCACCGCGGCGTCGTGCAGGGCGAGCCGGAGAACTCCCTCGCCGGGTTTCGCAGCGCTCTCGCCCGCGGCGCGTGGATCGAGGCCGATGTGCGCAGCGCGCGCGACGGGACGCTGGTCGTGATCCACGACGCGCGGCTCGGCCGCACCACCAACGGCCGCGGCTGGGTGTCGCGCCGTACGCTGCCGCAGCTTCGCAGGCTCTCGCTGGATGGCGCTCTCGCGCGCCGTGCGCGCTCTGCACGGCTGCCGACGCTGGCGGAGGTGCTGGCGCTCGAGGCGCCCGGCCTCGGCGTGGTGATCGACGTCAAGCGGCCGGATGCCGGCGTCGCGGAGCGGCTCGCCCGGGCGCTGCGCGAGCGCAGCCGTGGCCTCGCGATCGCGATCGGCTTTCGCGACGTCGCGTTCGCGGCGCTATTGCGCAGCCAGCTGCCCGAGACGCAGCAGATCGGCTTCATCCCTCGGCCGAGCGGAATCGAGGCGTTCGCCGCCGCGGGTGTCGATTCGATCCGGCTGCAAGCGGAATGGCTCGCCAAGGATCCCGGCCTCGCCGCGCGTGTCCGCGCGAGCGGAGCCGAGTTGCATGTCGCGCTCGACGCCTCCGACCCGCGCGCGCTGCGCGCTGCGCTGCAGCACGCTCCGGCAGCACTGCTCTGCGACCATCCAGCCGAGGCGCTCGCCGCGCTCCGAAATCGCTAGGAGACCGACCCGGGATGGGCGGCTGAGCACGGGCGCTGCGGCGCCGCCCCAACAAGGCGCGCGACCGAGCCGTAGCTCTCGCTACGGCGCAGGGAGCGCAACGCAGTTGGGGCGGATGCCGCGGCG
>JANNKN010000811.1:0-5468 GCA_031396315.1 Deltaproteobacteria bacterium | reverse complement strand
CCCCCCGCTCGTGAGAAACCTCTTCATCGCCACCGGCGCCTCCGGAGTCCTCAATAACACCTGAAACAAGTGACTCTCGAGGATCAGCCCACGCTCCCAGCTCGCGTCGGAGGCCAGCGTCGCGCGCTTGGCCGCCGCGATCGCGGGCGCGGGGAAGCTCGCGATCCGGCGTGCGAGGCGATCGACGAACGGGCGCAGCTCCACCGGCGCCAGCGCGCGATTCAGGTAGCCCCAGCGCTCCGCAGTGGCGGCGTCGAGATCGTCGCAACCGAGGATCACCTCCAGCGCACGGCCACGCCCAATCAGGCGCGGCATGCGCTGCGTGCCGGTGCCGCCGGGCAGGATGCCGAGCGCCACCTCGGGCTGATTGATGAGCGTCTTGCCGAGCGCGCCGAAGCGCATGTCGCAGGACATCGCGAGCTCGCTGCCGCCGCCGCCGACGCGCCCGTTGATCTCGGCGATCGTCGCCTTCGGCATCGTGCGATACGTCTCGCACATCGCGTGGTACCAGTTGTCGTTCACGCCTTGGTTGAGCGGCGCGATGCCGTCGCTCGGGAAATCGACGATCGCGGCGACGTCGAAGTGCGCGAGCCAGAAATCCGGATCATCGCTGCGCAGCACCACCGCGCGGATCGCTTCGTCCTTCGCGACCTCCTGCGCGAACTGCATCAGCTCGCCGGAGAACTCGAGCGTGATCAGGTTGATCGGCGGATTGTTCAGCGTCGCGAACGCGACTCCGCCGTCGATCTTCACCGAGATGCATCGGTACACGTACGCCATGGCCTTGCTTCACCTCACGTCGTCGAGGCCCGGCACGAACAGCGGCTCCACGCCGATGCGCGCCCAGGCCCCGTGAATGTCTCCGCCTGCCGGCAGCGCCCCGAAGCGCTCGGCGGCGTCGAGCGTGAGCTCGAGCAAGCCGAGATCGCTGGCGGTGTTCAGAAAGATGCCGGGCCGCGCGAGCGCCCAGTGCACCGCGCGCGTCACGTCCTCGGGCGCGCTCAGCGGGCGATACCAAGTGTTATGGGTGCGCAGCTCGCCCGGCTGCCAGCGCCGCGCCGCGACGGCCTTGATCGTCTGCATCGCGACACCGCGGCGCTGGCACTCTGCGTAGAGCGCCTCGAAGTCCGCGGCGTACTGCGGCTGGCTCATCATGGCCGGGTTGTAGGGCACGAGCACGGAGTCGAACGGGAAGTGCGCGAGGCTGCGCAGATGCATCGACGGCACGCGCGTGCCGTGGCCGGTGACGCCGATGAAGCGCACGAGCCCCTGCTCGCGCGCCTCGCGCAGCGCGCGTAGCGCGCCGTCCGCCGAGAACGCCATCTGCCAGCCCGGCTCGTCGGAGAGGTTGTGCAGCTGGATCAGATCGATCTGGTCCGTCTGCAAGCGCTCGAGCGAGCGCTCGAGATGCCGCCACGCGCCCGCGTAGTCGCGCTTGCCCGTCTTCGTCGCCAGGAAGAAACGGCCGCGCAGGCGGCGCATCGATTCTCCGACGCGCAGCTCGGAGGGGCCGTAGCCATTCGCTACGTCGATGTGATTCACGCCGCGCGCGAGCAGCATCTCGAGCGTGCGCGCCGCTTGATCGGGGCTCGCATTCCAGAGCGCAGCCGCGCCGAACAGGATGCGAGAGCTCTTGTGGCCGGTGCGTCCAAATGCGAGCGACGGGATCACGAGTCCTCCGAGGAAAGCAAGTGACGTTGGCAGCGTATCACGCTCTCTAACCCGAATTGGCGATCTCTGGCGCAGGACGACGTGTTAGAAACCGCCGCAACGGTTGGAGAGAGAGATGCTGAGCCTTCGCGCCTCCCTGAGTCTCGTGCTCGCGGCGTTCGCCTGGCTGGGAGCGATGATGGCGCACGCCGGCGTCACTGCGTGGGTGCCGCTCGAGATCCGCGACGGGAAGGTGCTCTTCCCGGTCGAGGTCGGCGGCGTCTCCGGCCACGCGGTCTTCGACACGGGCTCGCAGGGCAACTCGGTGAGCAGCGCGCTCGTCGAGCGGGCTGGGCTCGCGCTCGCTGGCCGGAGATTCTCGATCACCGGCATCGGCTCGAAGGACGAGATCGTGAGCAGCGTTTCGAGTCTGCCCATCAAGCTGTTCGGCATCGACTTCAAGCTGCAGGAAGTGCCGGCCCTTCCTCACGACGAGGCGTTGATCATCGGTGCGGGCTTCCTGAAGGCATCGGTGCTTCAGCTCGACTACCCGAACAGCCGCATGCGCTTGATCACCCACGACTCCGTGGATCTCTCGAAGGTCGCGAACGTTCCGATGCGGTTGGAGGCGGGTTCGGGGCTACCCGCCGTTCAAGTCACGATCGACGGCAAAGATCGCTGGATGCTGCTCGACACCGGCAACACCGGGCCGATCGTGATGCGACGGCTGGTCGCGAGCGAGTCCAATTGGATCGAGCGATTCAAGCGCGCAGGCGCAGCGGTGGTCGACATCAACGCCAATGTCTCGAGCATGGATCTGTTGGTGCTTCCATCCATAGTGATCGGCCCATTCGAGCTGGCGGACGTACCGGTCATGATTCCCGCCGTGGGCGAAGGCATCAATATTTCGGGCGTTCGCGGCGCCGGGGCGGTGAAGGCGACGCGCATTCAAAAGGGCGTGCGGATCAGCGGAATCATTGGCTACGAAGTGCTCCGCCACTTCGTGGCGACGATCGACTACGACCGGCAGAAATTCCACATCGCGGCGCCACCCGAAGAGCCTGAGAAGCCAGCGCAGGCAGCCGTGCCGCCGGACGAGAGCGCGAAGGAGTGAAGCGCCGCGCGCTCACGTGCGTCGCGGCAGCCGCGTGCGCGCTGCTGCTCGCGTCCGCGGCGCAGTCGGCGCCGAGCGTCACGAAGTGGTTCGAGTTCGAGCTTCACGGCGGACACATCGTCGTGCCGGTGAAGGTGGCGGGCGTCGACACCCACGCGCTGCTCGATACTGGCGCGTCGGTCCACATGCTCAATCGCGAGTTCGCCGAGGCACACGGCATCGCGTTCTCGTCCAGCGCCGGGCTCGAGGTGCAGGCGGGGCACTCACGCGAGCGGGTGCCGACGGCGCGCAACCTGCCGATCGAGCTCTTCGGCGCCGGCGTCGAGTTGAAACTCGTGGCCGTGTTCGACGTTCCGTTCGCCGACCTCGTCATCGGAACCGGCGTGCTGAGATCGTTCGTGATGCAGATCGACTACGCGAATTCGCGAATTCGCTTCTTGTCTCACGACGCCGTGGACCTCGCGCAATCGAAAAACCTCGAGATGAAGAAATCCGGCTTCAACGGCTCGCCAGCCGTGCGCGCCACGCTCGACGGCGAGGACGTCTGGTTGATGCTCGACACGGGGTATCAGGGTCCGCTGATCCTGAACTCGAGCTTCGCGCCCGCTCGAGGCTGGGCCGAGGCCGAGGGCACGCTCAGTCTCGACGCGCTGGGTGCGGTGCGCGGGATGGATCGACGCCGGGTGCCGTTGCTGCAGCTCGGGCCTTACGACCTGCGCGGAGTGGTCGCGGAGCTTCCGAGCGAGGGGCGGCTGCCTCCGGCGCTCCTGGCGAGTGGCGCGGGCCGCGTGAGTCTCGCCGGCATCCTCGGCGCCGGGGTGTTACGGCACTTCGTGGTGACGATCGACCTGAAGCACACGAAAGGCCACATCGCGCCGTCCGAGAGGATTGCGACGGATTCCTGGGAGTCGTCCGTTTCCGCGGACCCGCCAGCGCTGGAAGAGGTGGGCGCGTCGCCCTGAGGCTGCCTGCCGGCTTGCCGCCGCGCATTCCGCACTCCGCACTACGCTCGCGCGCCTCATGTCCGCTGCCGTTCCTCCCACTGTTCCCGGCGCGCACTTCATGCTCGCGTCGGCCGCGGCGTTTGCAGGCATGACTGCAGCTGCGAAGTTCGTCGGCGCGCGCGTGCCGGTCTTCGAGATCGTGTTCGTGCGCGCCGCGCTCTCGGTGATCCTCACGTTCTGGTTGCTGCGCCGCGCGCGTGTACCGGCGCTCGGCTCGCGGCGGCCCTTGTTATGGCTGCGCGGCCTGTTCGGCTTCTGCGGCGTCAGCTGCTCGTTCTACTCGGTGATCCACCTGCCGCTTGCCGAGGCTACGCTGCTGCAGTTCACGCACCCGCTCTTCACCGTCGCACTCGCGGCGCTGCTGCTCGGCGAGCGCATCGAGCGCGGCGTGCTGCTCGGCGTCCCGCTCTCGGTGCTCGGCGTGCTCGTGGTGGTGCGGCCTGCGGCGATCTTCGGCGGCGTCTCGGCGCCGCTCGATGCGTTCGCGGTGAGCGTCGCGATTGCCGGCGCCTTCTTCGCCGCCGATGCCTATGTGAGCGTTCGGCATCTCGCGCGCACCGGCGAGCACCCGCTCGCGATCGTGCTCTCGTTCCCGCTCGTGACGACGGTGCTCGCGCTGCCGCTCATGCTGCGCGACTTCGTCTGGCCGACGGGCATCGAGTGGCTTTGGCTGCTCGGCGCTGGCGCCTGCGCGCAGGTCGGGCAGATGTGCCTCACGCGCGGGATTCAGCTGCTGCCCGCCTCGCGCGCGACGGTGTTCTCTTACACGCAGATCGTGTTCGCCGCCGGGCTCGGGGTGCTGCTGTTCGGCGAGCACCCCGACGGCTGGAGCGCACTCGGCGGGGCCCTGGTGTTAGGCGGCGCGTGGCTGGCAGGGCGGAGCGCTTAGGGTCAAGGTGCGCGCCGCGAGTCTCTAGGCGAGCGTTACTGTGCGCGCGGCGAAGGGGGGGCGGGATGTCCTCGAGTGTACGGCTGATCGCGTCACACACGCTCCTCGCGTTGTGGGCGAGCGTGACTCACGCGCAGTGGATTCCGATCGAGGTACGTGACGGCGCGGTGACCTTCCCCGTCGTCGTCGAAGGAGTCGAGACGACTGCCGCCCTCGACACCGGCTCATCGGTCAATTCCGTGGACGCCGCCTTCGCCGAACGCATTGGCCTCTCGCTGAGCGGCCCGCGCTACCAGATGAGCAGCGCCTACCTTGGGGGCAAGATCGTGCCGAGCGAAGCGCAGCTCGACGTCCAGATCTTTGGCGTGAAAGTCGTCCTGAAGGACACGCCTGCGATGGTCCACCCGAGCTCTCCGCTCCTGATTGGCGTCGACTTCCTCCGCGAGTTCGTCTTGCAGATCGACTACCCGGGGTCGCGCATGCGCATTCTGCCGCGCAGTGCGATCGACCTCGCCGATCGGGAGAACGTTCCGCTGCGCGATTCCGAGGGAACTTGCGACTCCGGGTACGAGTTAGGATTCGTCGGTCGAGGGACGTGCCCGCCAGCGGTGCAGGTGGTGTTTCCGGGCGACGAGAAGATCTGGTTGCTGCTGGATACCGGCGCGACCGGCCCGATCGTGCTCAACCGGCTCGTCGCGGAACGTCACGGCTGGCTGGTCGCGTATCGCAAGAGCACCGCATCGAGCGTCGACGCCCTCGGCAAGGTGATCGAGACGGAGATGCTCGTGATGCCGTCGCTGCGGCTTGGGCC
>JANNKN010000782.1:0-2788 GCA_031396315.1 Deltaproteobacteria bacterium | reverse complement strand
CGTCGGGATACAAGCAGGTCGGGTGTGGAAAGTCGGTCTCGAACAGCACGTTGTCCTCGCCGACCTGATCGATCAGCTTGGTGGGCGCGGTCTTCTCGAACCAGAAGCAGCCGTAGATGTGCTTCCGGAAGTAGTCCGACGGCGCCATCGAGAGCGCGTACTCTCCCTGCGAGCCGGTCTCCGCCCATTCGTAATCGATCGACTCGAGCACGAACGGAATCCAGCCGATCCCGCTCTCGACGGACACGATCTTCAGGTTCTTGCAGCGCTCGAACAGCCCGCTGTAGAGCAGGTTCGAGATCACGCGCGAGTTCTCGATGAATAGCGCCGCCGAGCCGAGCGCGAGGCGCCGGCGTTGGCCCATCGACGGCCACGCCGCGCGGCCGAACATGTTGAACGAAGTCTCACTCGCACCGATGTGGAAGTTCACGGGCATCTGGGCGTCGTCGCACGCCTCCCAGAACGGCAGCCACGCAGGGTCGCCGAGATCGGGCAGGCCGATCGAGTCGGGGTCGCTGCACATCACGATGCCCTTCATCCCCAATGACTTCGCGCGCGCCACCTCTTCGACGGACTGCTGGATGTTCCACCACGGCATCAGCGCCATCGGGAAGATGCGCCCACCGCACTGCCCCTGAATCTCCGCCATCGCGTCGTTGTAGATGCGCGCGCAGGCGAGGCGAAGCGCGCTGTCCTCGACCTTCATGAAGTTCTGGCTCCCGAAGCCCGCGACGTTCGGGTAGACGATCTGTGCATAGAGCCCGAGCTGATCGAGCATCTCGACGCGCGCCTGCATGTCGTACGAGGCGACGTGGACGTCCTCGATCTGCCACACGAAGAACTCGGGCCCGCGCGATTTCTCGCCGTCCTTACGGATCACGCTCGAGGGCGACGAGGTGGAGATCTGGATGTCCTTGTCCACGACCCAGATGCGCTTGTCGCCGTCGCGCACGACGCGCGGCACGCGGCTCTTGAGCGACGCGGGCGCGCGCGAGGTCCAGAGATCGTGCGGCTCGCTGATGTGGGCATCGACGTCGATGATCGAGAGTTCCCGAGCGCGGCTCATGTCGGCTCCCTTCTGAGTAGCGAAAGCAGGGCGCCGCCCGCCGACGGTGCCAATCAGGCCCGGCGCGTTCCCACGAAGATCCTACCGCGCCAGGGGTCGGGCACGGCCTTCGCGTCGAGCCCCGCCTCACGCATCAGGCGCAGCCAAGTTGCTTCCGGGAAGAGCCCCTCCGTGTGCCTGTCGAGCTCCACGCGCGTCGTGCCGTCGGCCTCGCGCAGCACGAAGGCGTAGGCGACCTCGAACTGGTCGTCGCTCGGATCGGGGTCCCAGCACCACTCGAGATAGCGGAGCCCGCGCCCGTCTTCGGCGTCTTCACCGCCGTGATCCGTGCTCTCCGCGAAGCTCTCGCGCGTGCAGTCCGGCGCAAGGACGACCAGCCCGCCCGCACGGCAGTGCGCCGCCGCGGTCGCGATCGTCGCTCGCAGCTCCACCTCGTTCGCGGCGTACATGATTGCGTCGTGCACGAGCACCGCGTCGAAGTTGCGGCCGAGGCGCAGGCTGCGCATGTCGCCGACGAGCGCCTCGCACTCGGGGTTCGCGGCACGGCAGACCGCGACCATCTGCGGTGAGAGATCGCTCAGAGTGAGCGTAAAGTCGCGCTTCAGGTTTGCCGCGAGGCTCCCGCCGCCGCAGCCGAGCTCGAGCAGCGTGTGCGGCAGCGGCCGGTGGCGCCGCAGCAGCGCGCGGAAGAACGCCGCCTCCTCCACGTACTCCGACGGCGGCGACAGCAGCGGCCACCAGTGCGCGAGCTCGGCGTACATCTTCTGCTCACTCATCGCAGCCTCCTGCGCGGGCATGCCATACTGCCGAGTCTGCACGATTCCGCACCAAGGAGACCCCCGTGAAGCTCGGACTCACCGCCGCCGCATTCGGCCCGGAAGCGAAGCTCAACCTCGATTTCATCAAGCTCGCCGAATCGCTCGGCTTCGATTCCGCGTGGACGGCCGAGGCCTACGGCAACGACGCGGTTACGACTGCCACGTGGATCCTCGCGAACACGACCAAGCTGAAGGTCGGCACGGCGATCATGCAGATTCCCGCGCGCACGCCGGCGATGACGGCGATGACCGCGATGACGCTCGACCACCTCTCCGGCGGCCGCTTCGTGCTCGGACTCGGGCCGTCGGGCCCGCAGGTGGTCGAGGGCTGGCACGGCGTGCCCTACGGCAAGCCGCTCACGCGCTCGCGCGAAACGATCGCAATCATTCGCCAGATCCTCGCGCGCGAGAAGCCGCTCGAGTTTCGCGGCGAGCACTACACGATCCCGGCGACGGGCCCGGGCACGACCGGCCTCGGCAAGCCGTTGAAGAGCATTCTGCACGGCAACCCGAGCCTGAAGATCTACACGGCGTCGATCGGGCCGGCGGGCCTGAGGATGGCGGCGGAGTGCGCGGATGGCGTGTTCCCGATGATGGTGATCCCGGAGAAGTTCGCGTCGGTGCAGCTGCCGCACCTCGAAGAGGGCTTCCGCGCTGCGGGCGGCGGCAAAACGCTCGCGAATTTCGACGTGGTGCCGGGTGTTACGGTCGTGCTCAACGACGACCTGCAGAAGGCGCGCGACGCCGTGAAGCCGGGCACCGCGCTCTACGTCGGCGGCATGGGCGCGCGCGGCAAGAACTTCTACAACGACCACGTCAAGCGGCTCGGCTTCGAGGAAGCCGCCGTGAAGATTCAGGACCTGTATCTCGCCGGGAAGCGGCCCGAAGCGATCGCCGCGGTGCC
>JANNKN010000779.1:0-2791 GCA_031396315.1 Deltaproteobacteria bacterium | reverse complement strand
GGTCGGGATCACTCTATGGGACGACACGACCCAGCCGAATGTCCCCGCGGACTGCTCCAGTCACTTCGACTCGATCCCTCAGGCGGTCCCGTACATCAATGGCTGGTCGAAGGTCGGCCTGGACTCCCTCGGCATCGTCGCGTGGCGTGACGGGGGCCTGGTCCTGCAGAACACGATCGGGCGACCGCAATTCCCGAACATCACGAACTTCGCGCTCTTCAACCTCGATCCGGCCGACGACGTGAGCTCGATGGCGCACGACAACTTCAGCTGCGCGCACTACCAGACCCTCCAGTACACGCCGTGGCATAACTACGACGAAAACATTGGCTCGAACGGCGTGGGGTACGCGGTCAACCGCATGACGAACGATGGCAGGTTCGGCACGGCGGGCCAGCAGATCATCAGCGTGGGCCCTGGCGACGCGATGATTCTCGCGCAGGGCCTCGACGGTCCGCTCGGGATCGACGTGTACCCGCCGTTCGTGCCGACCACGAGCGGCGTCGGGGTCTTTTTCAAGATCGAGTCGCCGCTGAACGTGTTGATTACGGCATCCGACGGGCGCCGCATCGGCGCCGACCTCATCACAGGCGCTCCGATCAACGACTTCGGCACGGCGGGCTACGACTCCCAGACCAGCGAGCCACGCATCTACGGCCTGCGAGATCCGTCGGCCGGCAATTTCACGATCCGGACGAAGGGCACGGGCAGCGGCCCGTACACGATCACGACCTACGGCGCGAACCTCGCGACGGACGTCATCACGCAGGCGCCGTTCGCTGGCAACACGGTGCTTGGGGCGCCCGCCGACCACCGCTTTGCGCTCGATGCGGCAGGCGTGGTGACTCCATTGCCCCCGACGTGCAGCAATGGCCTCGACGACGACGGCGACGGCAGGACCGATTATCAGGTCGCCACGAGCTTGCGCGATTTCGGCTGCACGGGCGCGACTGACCCGAGCGAGAGCGGCGCGGCCCTGTGCGACGACGGCATCGACAACGACGGTGACGGCGGCATCGACTACCGGATCCCGTCGTCGCTCGGCGACATCGGCTGCTCGTCGCACCGCTCGCCAGTCGAGGCGCCGCAGTGCCAGGACGGGATCAATAATGACCTCGCGACCGGCATCGACTTCGACGGCGGCGCCTCCGCGAACGGCGGCACGCCGCTCGACGTGCCGGATCCGCAGTGCACTGCGCCAACGCTCGGCACGGAAGCGCCCGCGGTGGGCGGATGCGGCTTCGGGCCCGAGCTCGCGTTCGCGCTGCCGCTGCTCGCCGCTGCGCGCAGGCGAAGGCGGTCGCTGTCGGGCTGACTCTGCCGGTCAGAACTCAGGCCGAATCGGGCAGCGTCGCGCGGCACGCTGAGCAGCGGCGCGCGCGACCATCGCTCAGGTATTCGCTGCGCAGGTAGGGCAGGTGGCAGGCTGCGCAGCTGGCGTCGTAGGCGCGGCCCGGCTGGACGAGGCTCGCGTAGTCGTGGGTGCGCGGCAGAGCAATCCGGCAGTTCGGGCACTCGGGCGCGCCGCGCGGGAACGCCGCGCCGCACGACCAGCACGCGAACGAGTCGGGCTGCAACGCGCGCCGCTCGCACCAGCCGGGGCGGCAGCGCCAGCAGAGCGAGCACGAGTAGCGCGACCAGCGCCAGCGCGTCGGCCAGCACCCATAACACGCCGCGACGCGGCGGGGCCGCGCGCCAGCTGTGCGCGCACCTAATGCACTGCATGCGATAGCGCCCGATCGTGAACGGCAGCGGTACCGCCAGCAGCGAGAGCGCCCGCAGCCGGCGGTCGAAGTCGTCTGCGGATTCAGCGCGCCCGCCGCAGCGCGGGCAGCGCGCGTCGTTGTCGTCGCCGTCCACAGCGCTGCCAGCCTTTGCGTTCTCGTGCGCCGGCGCAGCCGCAGCCTCGATCAGCGCGCGCGCTTTCTCTGCGTCCGCCGCGTGCACGAAAGTTTCACGCCGCCAAGCCCATTCGAGTAGAGCCAGTTATTTCCGATCAGGTGCTCGTCTGCGAGGCGCGCCCCGAGGCCGGCGGATTCGAGCAGCGCCCGCGCCGCGTGTGCGGTGTGCGCTTCGCGGAAGGTCGCCACCGCGAAGCGGCATGCGTGGTTCGTCATTCATCGAGCGCTGGCTCCGCGCGCGATCACTTCGATCGCATCGCCCAGCGCGACTGCTCCCGGCTCGACCACCCGCCAATACACGCCCCGGTAGTTCTGGCTGCGCGTCTCGGGGCGTTGCACGAAGCGCAGCGCGTCGTTGCCGAAGCGCGCGTTGAATTGGCTGCAGCCGTTGTGCGGGTGCGGCGTCACCTCCACGACCGCGGCGCCGATACGGAGGCGCGTCCCGGCCGGCAGGTTGCCCGTGGAGAGATCGAGATCGACGTAGAGGTTGTCGCCGAACGTGACGAGCGGCTGGCCCCCGGCGATTAGGCTCGCGACATCGCGGTTCATCACCGCGAGCTGCATCTCGAGGTTCCGCGGTGCGGGCAGGCGGCTCCAGGCATCGCCGGGCACGCCGAGCTCGCGATCGAGCAGGACGCGTTGCGGTGTGGTGCGCGCGCCGTCTTCAGGGCGCGAGAGGATCAGCCCGAGGGTGCCGCGCTCGCGCGGCGCCGGCGGAAGCCCGCGAATGCCCGCGTCGAGCTCGGCGAGGGAGAGGTGCCTAACAACGGCGTTCATTCGACGTACCCCATCGCGCGCAGGCGCTCTAGCAACTCCTCGTCCGGAATCGCAGGCGCGACGGGCGCCGGCAAGCGCTTCAGCGTGCTCGCCTTCACGATGCGCGGCGGCCG
>JANNKN010000772.1:0-1993 GCA_031396315.1 Deltaproteobacteria bacterium | reverse complement strand
CTTCGCGCTCAGCGCCGTCCTCGACGCCCTCATTGAAGCCGCACCGAGCCGCACCGACCTCTACGCAAGCGCTCGCCCAACCACCGCAGGCGATCGCCAACTCATCCGCGTCGAGCTCCGCCTGCGCGGCTCCCGCATCCTCGAAGACGCCCTCGACCTAACACTCGCCAAAGATCTGCTGACCCGCCTCTCCGCAACACTCACGCTCGAAACCAGCGAAACCGAAACCCGCGCCACCATCGAGCTCCCGCGCTGAAACACTCCTAACAACGAATCTCGAGCGCCTCGACGGCGCTCGAGATTCGCCCCGCCACCTTCTTCTTTCTTCTCCCCCACCTCCCCGCCTTGCCGACGAGCCAGGTTCCACCGCGCCCGCCGGCGCAGGGGCGGGGCAGTCGCGGAGGCGAGACCAAGCGCAGGCCGCGCCCAAGCCCAGAATCGCCACCGCGCGTCTGCCTACTGCCGAGTCCCGGAACACCAATCCATCACGCACAGCGGCCGAGCGCCGAGCCGCAGCGAGCTGCCCCGCCCCTGCGCCGCCTCGCACCTCTTCCTCTTCGCTTCTCCTCGCTGCGGAGTCTTCGATCGCAGCGATCCGCGCACCGACCCAGCCTCAGTGATGAAACAGCCTCAGCTTCGTGTGCACGAGCGCAATCCCGTACTCGCGGCACGCGTCTTCCACGTCCTGGTCCCGCGTCGACCCCCCCGGCTCCGCAATGAACCCAACCCCGTGCTTGCTCGCATGATCGATGTTGTCGCGGAACGGAATGAACCCGTCGCTCACCATCGACACGCCGCTCATCCGCCGAATCCACTCGCGCCGCTCGTCCTCGCGCAGCGGATCGAGGGGCGCCTCGAGCGCGTCGCGCAGCCCCTGCTCCTCGAAGCGCGTCAGGTCGCCCTCGATGTAGCGCACGCGCCAGTTGATGCGGTCCTGTTTCTTGACGCCCTTCTTGAAGCGCAGACCTAACACTTTCGGGTGCGTCCCGAGCCACCACAGATCCGCTTTCGCGCCGGCGAGCTTGGTGCAGTCGACGCGCGACTGCTGGCCCGCGCCGATGCCGATCATCTGCCCGCCGAGCGCGTAGCCGACCGAGTTCGACTGCGTGTACTTGATCGCGACGAGCCCCAGTAACAAGTCGCGCTTCGCCTCGGGCGTGAGCGTGCCGCACACCACGTCGGCGAGCTCTGCGCTGGTGATCGGGTGATCGTTGCGATCCTGCACCAGCTGCATGCCGAACACTTCGCGGCTCTCGCGCTTTGGTGCGACGAACCCGGCGTCGGCCTCGATCACGATGAACGCGCCGTTCTTCTTCTGCTTTAGGATCTCGAGCGCCGCGGGCTCGAAGCCCGGCGCGATGATGCCGTCGGAGACGACGCCCTTCAGGAATTCCGCGGTCGCGACGTCCACGACGTCCGAGAGCGCCGCGAAATCGCCGAACGAGCACTTCGGATCCGCACCGCGCGCGCGCACATAGGCGAGCGCCGCGGGCGTCAGCTCCTTGCCCTCCACCTCGTAGGCTCGAGCGAGCTCCGGCGAGAGCGGCACCGCCACGGCCGCGCCCGCCGGCGACACGTGCTTGAACGAAGCCGCCGCCGCCAGCCCTGTCGCAACGCGCGCCTCCCGCACCAGCTGCCACGCATTCAGCGCGTCGAGAAAGTTAATGAAGCTCGGCGTCCCATTCAGCACCCGAATCGGCACACGCGCCGGATCGATCGCCTCGATCGAAGCAAAGCTCTGATGCGGATTGCAGCCATACTTGAGTCGCACTGTTCACTCCGTCAGAGAACGCGTCATCTCACGCCGACGCGAATCCTCGAAATCAATGCGCTCCGCGTCAACTGCCAGCGCGCATGTCCAACCTCGTCGAACACGCGAAGCGCGCGGGAGGCGTGGCTCAAAGCCGCGCCGATCCGCGCCCCTCAAATTTTGTTTGTGCTCACCGACCGACCGAGCAGACCGAGCAAGAGCCGCGGGGGCCGGGCCGGGGGC
>JANNKN010000756.1:0-2165 GCA_031396315.1 Deltaproteobacteria bacterium | reverse complement strand
GACTGACGAGCGCGTTGCCCGGCGTTGCGGTCTCTGGAAACGCGTAGATCGCTCCCACCAACAAGTTCAGCGCGATCTGCGACAACATCGCGGCGTCGCCACTCACGAGTGGAGCGCTCGCAAAGTGCGTCTCGAGCCGCGCGCGTCGGCGCAGTTCGTAGCCCGCGATCGGCAGCACGCCCGCGACGATCGCGGGCAGCTCGTGGGTGCCGCGCTTGCCTTCCTCACGCCGAGCGAGCCGAAGCAGCTCGGCGACTACGACGCGGATGCGCTCGACGTCGCGCTGCGATTCGTCGAGCAGTGCGGCGAATGCGCCCGGGCGCGTCGCGTCGCGCCAGGCATGGCGCAACTCCTTCACGTGCGCGTCGATCGCGGCGAGCGGCTCACCCACTTCGTGCGCGATGCCGCCTGCGAGCGCGCCGAGCGTCGCGAGCCGCGCGCCGTGAGCGAGCTCGAGATCTTTGCGCCGCAGCTCGTCCGTGCGCGCCTCGACGAGGGAATGCAGCTCGCCCGCGCTGCGCTCGACGTTTCCCTGCGATTGTACGAGCCGTCGTAACAACAGCGCGCCGAACGCCCCGCTGAACGCGGCAAACCCGAACGGCAGCAGCCACGGCCCCCAGTACAAGCCGAACCCGACGCACATGTCGTTGATCATGCAGGCGGAGAAGAGCGCGAGCGCGCTGGCAATCATCCGGCCGCCCTCGAGCTGAGGGGCCCTGCGGGCGAAGGCGACGACGAGGCCGGCGATGGCGGCGCCGAAGCCGAGATAGACGATGCCCGCGGCGGGTGTGAGGCTGGCCTGGACGTAGGCCAATCCGAACGGCGTCGTCACCTCGGCAGCCACGCCGCTGAAGAAGAGACCAGGTTGTGCGAAGGTCGCGCCCGTGACGATCGCTGCGTACGGAATGCAGGCGCGAAGCAGCGGATGCCGAATTCCGGCGAAGAGCTCACTGAAGCGGATCAAGCCCGCAGTGAATGGCAGCGCGCCGCCGAGCGCGAGCATCGCTGCCTGCTCCGCCTCGGCAAGTGTCCTCGCGCCATAGGACGCAGCGAATCCCGCGGCGAGCCAGCTCACCCCGATGGATGCCACGCCGAGCCACAGGTAAGACGGCTCGCGCGGGCGCATCCAATAGATCCACAGGTTGAAGATCGCCGTGCCGAGTGCGAACACCGCGAGCCCAACTGTGAGCGTGGCTACGAAACTCATCCCTTCGGGAAATCGGCAGTCGGGCGATTTTTCCTGAGGGCGAAAGGGCTTCCGG
Organism: Deltaproteobacteria bacterium; assembly: GCA_031396315.1. Classification (GTDB taxonomy): domain Bacteria; phylum Myxococcota_A; class UBA9160; order UBA9160; family UBA6930; genus VGRF01. Next base: position 903 of record JANNKN010000756.1, on the reverse strand, counting down.
GCTCGCCTGCCGCTCAGCTGCTGCGCAGCTTCACGGTCGCGCTCGTCAGGTTCTCGTTGCGGTTTGCCGAAGTAGCTCCAGATCGCGCACTGGCGCGGAGGGGAGAGACGCATGCGCAAGCTCGCACTCGCGGTGCTGCTCGTGTGTGGTGCTGCGCTGGCGGAGACTCCGCCGGCTGCGCCACCCGGGGCTTCGCCTGGAACGGCGACCCCGCCCGTGACGCCGCCCGTGAATCCCGAGAACCCTAATAACGCGTCGAACCCCGAGGGTGCCCCCGTGCCCCCGAAGAAGTGGGAGATGCGCGACGACCAGCGCCTCCACCGCGGCGCTTGCCTCCGGCTCACCAAGCAGATCGCGCGCTACGACCGCGATGCGGAATGGGCGGAGGCGCGCCAGAACGAGCTGTGGGAGCTGTCGAGCCGCGAGCGCGTGTATCGGCTGGCGGCGGAGCGGCAGCGGCTGTGTCCCTCGAAGAAGGGGCCGACGACCGAGGAGCTGCTGACCAAGGCCGCGGTCGTCGCGGCGCGGCTCGCGGCTCTGGCGTACTCGCACGGGGCGTTCTAGGGCGGGCAGGGTTCGGGCTCGGTGCTGGGACCATGATGCGTTGCGCCGGCCATCGGAGCGGGCGGCAGCGGCTGCGCGCAATGGCTCCGCTGGGCCTTGGGCGTCGCGTTGCGCTGAGTGGGTGCGAGTTATTGGGTGTACCGGGCTCGGTGTTGGGCCCCGCGTCCGCTTGATTTGCGCTCCGCCGCTGCCGCCCGCTCCGATGGCCTCCTTGCGTCGCGGTGCCTTCGGAGCTCGGGCTGCACGGGAATTCTTTTCGGGAGTGGTGCCGGGAGGGGGCCGTCGAGGCCCCCTCCCGTCACGCTTCGCGTTTCGCGCGCATGTTGCTGGTGATCGCGT
>JANNKN010000715.1:0-3223 GCA_031396315.1 Deltaproteobacteria bacterium | reverse complement strand
GTAACAATAGACGTATTCGCCATGTAGATAGACTATTTGAAAGTGAAGTGGGAGGGGGAGAGCAGGGGCTTCTATCACCCCCAAGGGGTTGGAGGCAAGATCCCCCCGCCCAAAAACAACTTTTCAGTGAAAAATTATGCAACATTTTTTAGTACAATATTTTTCCGTAGTTGCACAAGATATATAAAACTCGAAGATGACTTGTGTCGTCTTGTGAGGTCGTATATAACCGAAGCTGTCATTCAAAATAACGAAATACTTGAACTTTGAAAATGAACACTCTTTTATCTGTGTAAAACATGATCCATTCAGGCCCGTAGCCAGGGCGGGGAAGCGGGTGGAGCTCGGACTCCATCACCTATAGTTTCGGCCCCGGTCATCAAACCCCCAGGGCCCTGTTGCCAAAATTGTGCGCGATGGCAACGTCGTGCAGGCGAACGCGGCGCCCCGCGCGCAGGACGAGAAGGCGATCTATCGCATGCTCGGCTGGCGCGAGGGCTCCTTCGCCTTCACGCCCAACGACGAGATGCGTGCACCGCGCATCCACGCCCCCACGCGCGCGCTCCTGCTCGAAGGCATGCGCCAGCTCGACGAGTGGAATCGCCTCGCGCGCGGCCTGCCGCCGGACACCGCGCACGTCGCGCTCGCCGTGCCGCGCACGCAGATCCCGAACGTGGTGCACCCCGTCGCTCAGGAAGTCTTGCTGTTGCTCGAGGCGTACGAGGACGTGCGCTCGATCGTCGACCACTGCTCACACTCCGATTATCAGGTGCTGCGCACGCTCCAGACGCTGATCGACCGCGGCATCGTGCGGCAACGCCGCGACCGGGAGCGGGAGCGGCGTACGAGCACGCCGAGCGTCGCGCTCTTCGATACGGCGCAGGCGAAGCGGCTGCGCGATTGGCTCGAAGCCTCGAACCCGCGGCGCAGCGCTTTCGCGCCGGCGAAGCTGCTGCTCGCGTCGGCGGATCCGCACGCCACGAGCGACCTGTTGCGTACGCTCGAGCAGCTGCCCGGCGTCGAGCGCGCGAGCCCCCCCGACGCGCCGCCGCTCGGCCCTGGCGACCTCGCGCCGCTCGCGCGGCTGCGCGTGGCGGACGGCGTCACGATCGACCTGATGCACGTGCCCGCGAGCCCGCTCTACGCGCCGCTCTGGCCGATGGTGGCCCACGGCGCGCTCGGGCTGCTGCTGCTGCACGTGACGCCGGTGGGCGACTCCGAGGTCCGGCTGCGCGCGCTCGCGGCCGCCTTCCAGCGCATTCCCGAGCACCGCACCTTCCACGTGCTCCTGCTCCGCAAGGGCGAGCGCATCGCACCCGAAGAGATCCAGGAGAAGCTCAACGTGTTGGCCAACGCCTCGCTGTTCCTGCTGCACCTCGATGGCGAGCGCGACCCGGCGCCGCTGCTGCGCACGATGCTCGCGCGGGTGATGCCGTGAGCGCCGCCGAGCTCGCGCGCGTCGGGCTGTTCGCGGACCTCGGCTCGGCGGATCTCGAGCTGCTCGCGAGCGTCTCCGAGCAGCAGACGCTCAAGCTGGGCGAGCTGCTGTGCCTCGAGGGCGCCGAGGCCGACGGGGCGATCCTGCTGGTCGAGGGTGCGCTCGACTGCTCGCGCGATGGCGTGGGCGATCTCGGCCGCATCGAGGCACCCGCGGTCCTCGGAATGGCGGCGCTCGCCTACAACGGCAACCGCGAGGCGACGCTCAAGGCGGCGAGCCCCACGCGCGTGTTGCTGCTCACACGCAACGGCTTCCACCGCTTTGCGCTGGATGCGCCGAGTGCGGCGGTGCGCGTGCTCGAGGGCGTCGTGCGCGAGCTTGCCGGCGCAATGCACGGTTCCGCGCTCGCGCTTCTACCGCCGCGCGGTTGACCGTCGCAGGGCCCGTTCGTATGTTGCGCCGCCAACCCGGGGCGCCTCTCGGCTTGGTCACTCTCGGCGCCGGCGGACTTCGGAGGCCCGATGGATGACAGCCGGATTCGAGAGGCGCTCACCTTCGACGACGTGCTGCTGGTTCCCGGCGCATCGGACGTGCTCCCGAAGGACGTCTCCCTAATAACTCAGTTGACGCGCGAGATCGAGCTGACGATGCCGATCGTGTCCGCTGCGATGGACACGGTGACGGAGCACGCGACCGCCATCTGCCTCGCTCAGCACGGCGGCATCGGCATCATCCACCGCAATCTCTCTGCGCAGGCGCAGGCCGCCGAAGTCGACAAAGTGAAGCGCTCCGAGTCGGGCATGATCGTCGACCCGATCACGCTGCCGCCGGATCGCACGATCCGCGACGCCATGGACGTGATGGCTCGCTACAAGATTTCCGGCGTGCCGATCGTGCAAGGCGGGAAGGCCGTCGGCATTCTCACGAACCGCGATTTGCGCTTCGTGAAGGATGCGACGCGCATGATCTCGAGCGTAATGACCAAGGAAGCGCTCGTGACCGTACCGCCGGGCACGACCATGGAGCGCGCCAAGGAGCTGCTGCACGAGCACCGCATCGAGAAGCTGCTCGTGGTCGATTCGAGCGGCGCGCTGCGCGGCCTGATCACGATCAAGGACATCGAGAAGACCGAGAAGTTTCCGAGCGCTTCGAAGGACGCGTTCGGCCGGCTGCGCTGCGGCGCGGCCGTCGGCGCGAGCACGGATACGGTGGCGCGCGCGCAAGCGCTCGTGAACGCGGGCGTGGACGTGATCGTGGTCGACACCGCGCACGGCCACTCGGCGGCCGTGCTCGACACGATCCTCGCACTGCGGCGCACCTTCGCCGAGCTGCCGATCATCGGCGGCAACGTCGCGACGGCCGAGGGCGCGGAGGCGCTCGTGAAAGCCGGCGTCTCGGGCGTGAAGGTGGGCGTCGGGCCGGGCTCGATTTGCACCACGCGCGTCGTCGCGGGCGTCGGCGTGCCGCAGCTCACGGCGGTGATGGACGCGGCAAAGACGGCCGCGCGCTTCGGCGTGCCGGTGATCGCCGACGGCGGCATCAAGTTCTCGGGCGACGTGGTGAAGGCACTCGCGGGCGGCGCAGGCAGCGTGATGGTCGGCTCGCTATTCGCGGGCACGGACGAGTCGCCCGGTGAAGTCGTGCTGTATCAGGGCCGCTCGTACAAGGTTTACCGCGGCATGGGCTCACTCGGCGCGATGGCCGACGGCAGCAAGGATCGATACTTCCAGGGCGACGTCGAGGACAACCGCAAGCTCGTGCCCGAAGGCATCGAGGGGCGCGTGC
>JANNKN010000619.1:0-1880 GCA_031396315.1 Deltaproteobacteria bacterium | reverse complement strand
AGACCCCGGGTGCGTACGAGGCCCTTCGTACGCACTCGGGGTCTGACCCCGGTGCGTATGAGGGCACCGCGCCTGACCCCGTTATTTCGTGGCGTGCACTTCCTGCAGAGCCCGCACACCGATCGTGCCTTTGCGCAGGGCGCGGATCGCGCCGGCTGCGGCGCGTAGGCCGGCGAGCGTCGTGAAGTACGGCACGCCGCGGTTCAGCGCCGCGCGGCGGATCGAGAAGGAGTCGCGCACCGCACTCGGTAGGGACTCGACCGTGTTGAACACCAGGTGCACGTCGCCGCGCTCGATGCGGTCCACCACGTGCGGCGAGCCCGCCCCGACCTTCGGTACCACCTCGACCGCGATGCCGATCGCCTCGAGCACCTTGGCCGTGCCGTCGGTCGCGAGCACTTTGAAGCCCGCGTCGACGAACTCCTGCACTGCCTCGCCCACGCGCGAGCGATCGCTCTTGCGCACCGAGACGAGCAGCGTACCGCTCGTCGGGATCGGGTTGCCCGCCTCGATCTGCGCTTTCGCGTAGGCACGCCCGAAGTCGGAGTCGATGCCCATCACCTCACCCGTGCTCTTCATCTCGGGCCCGAGCACGGTATCGACGCCGGGAAATTTCACGAACGGGAAGACCGCTTCCTTCACGGAATAATGCTTCGGCCAGATCTCTTCGGTGAAGCCGAGCTCGACGAGCGTCTTTCCGCTCATCACGAGAGCCGCGAGCTTCGCGAGCGGGCGGCCGATCGCCTTCGCGACGAACGGCACGGTGCGCGACGCGCGCGGGTTCACTTCGAGCACGTAGACCTCGCTGCCCTTCACCGCGTACTGCACGTTCATCAGGCCGATCACGCCGAGCTCGCGCGCGAGCCGCCGTGTGGAGTCGACGATTTCGTCGACCACGGTCTTCGAGAGCGAATACGGTGGGAGCGAGCAGGCGCTGTCGCCGGAGTGCACGCCGGCCTCTTCGATGTGTTCCATCACGCCGCCGATCACGACGCGCTGGCCGTCGCTGATCGCATCGACATCCACTTCGATCGCGTCGTTCAGAAAGCGATCGACCAGCACCGGATGCTCGGGCGACGCCTGTACCGCGTATTGCATGTAGCGCGCGAGGCTCTCGATGTCGTGCACGATCTCCATCGCGCGGCCCCCTAACACGTAGCTCGGGCGCACGAGCACCGGGTAGCCGACGCGTTCCGCCACCGCGCGCGCCTCGTCGAAGCTGCGCGCCATGCCGGAGGGCGGGCGCTTCAGCTGCAGCTTGTCGAGCACCAAGTCGAAGCGCTCGCGGTCCTCGGCGCGATCGATCGCATCCGGCGGCGTGCCGAGGATCGGCACGCCCGCTCGCTCGAGTGCGACGGCGAGCTTCAGCGGCGTCTGCCCACCGAACTGCACGATCACGCCGAACGGCTGCTCCTTGTCGACGATCGCGAGCACGTCTTCCAGCGTGAGCGGCTCGAAGTAGAGCCGATCGCTGGTGTCGTAATCCGTCGAGACCGTCTCCGGATTGCAGTTGACCATGATCGTCTCGAAGCCGGCATCGCTGAGCGCGAAGGCCGCGTGCACGCAGCAATAATCGCACTCGATGCCCTGCCCGATTCGATTGGGTCCGCCGCCGAGGATCATGATCTTCTTCGCGTTCGTCGGCCGCGCCTCGCACTCGTCCTCGTAGGTCGAGTACAGGTAAGGCGTGTGCGCCTCGAATTCGGCGCCGCAGGTATCGACACGCTTGTAGACCGGAATCACGCCGTGCTGCTTGCGAAGCGCGCGCACGTCGCCCTCGCGCATGCCCCAGAGCGCCGCGAGGCGCGCATCGGCGAACCCCATCTGTTTCGCGGGCCGCAGCCACGCCACGCGATCCGCAGGCGCCGCCGCCTGCAGCG
>JANNKN010000607.1:0-1509 GCA_031396315.1 Deltaproteobacteria bacterium | reverse complement strand
TCGCGATCGAAGGATTGAGCGACTGCTTGTGGTTGTTGACGTCCCCGAGTGCGGTGTGTGTCGCGCCCGGCCGGGCGAAGAGAGCGATCGTGTAGGCCGCGCCATGAGCACCGGTGGCGGCGGCGCAAAGCGCGGACGCGGCGATGGCGGCTGAGGAACGCGTCGGCGCACTGGGCCAGCGTACTCGGCCTCGGCCAGATACAGGGCAGCGCTCGGCGGCGCGCACGCCTCGGGCGATGTCGTGTTCTCCCCAATAAAACCCGACGGTGCGATTTCGCGCATTCGCGCGCTCTCGCAGCTTCGGCGACGAGGGCCGGCGCTACGGCCGCGGGGGCCCTGGGGCTGCGAGCGATCACCCGGATCCGCGTGCGCATCGACAACGCCAGTCTCGCGTCGCAGGCGGTCGGTCCGCCGCTGAAACGATCGCGAGATGGGCTCCGTCGGCCGCACGTTCAAGGACATCGGCAAGCGCTTGGCGTCCGCCAGGCCGCTGCGGCGGCAGAAGGTGGCCCACGACGACAGCGTGCTCGCGCGCTACGTCGATCACGCCGCGCACCCTCGCGGACTCAATGGAACCTATCGCCAGCTGATCGAGCGGGCGTTCCAACCCGCGTGGTGGCGCTCGAACCTGATCGTCAGGGTCGAACCGGATGGCTCACTCGCCTTCGTACCCCGCCCAGACCGCCCGCTGCTCGACAGGCGATGTGTAAACAGAAACTGGCGGGGTGGACGGGACTCGAACCCGCAACTTCCGGCGTGACAGGCCGGTGCTCTAACCAGTTGAACTACCACCCCGCGGCGGCGAAAGGGGTTAGCGCCTGCGGCTAGGTGCCGCTAGGCGTAAGGGCCCGCCCGAACGACGCAAATGCGCGCCCGGCAGCGGATTTCTCCGCTGCGCGCGCGCTCAGCTCCTGCCCGCCGCCGTCTCCGCCGCCGTCTCCGCCGCGATCATCTGCGCGGCCTGCATCTGCAGCACGATCGTCATGTCGCCGAGCACCTCGACTTTGCCGCCGAGGAACGCCTGCATCGGGTCGAGCTCGCCGCGGGCGAGCGCGGCCGCGTCGTCGGCGTGCATGCGCAGCGTCGCGGTGGCCTCGCTCGGGATTGCGCCGGGGCCGAGCTTGAATGCGACGGCCCAGTCGCCGCTCGCGCCGCCCGTCACTTCCATGCGTACGACGCCCTCGAGCTTCGCGAGCTCGGCGAGCGCGGCGGGCGTGGGCGCCGCGGCGATCTGCTGCGCGGCCCCGTCGGGCACGATGCGCAGAGCGTCGGGCCGAAAGAACCGCGAGGCGCCCTCGCCGATCGCACCGCCGGCGCCGTCGAAGATCGATGCGCGCCAGTCGGCGACGCGCTGCACGTAGGTGACGGGCGTCGCCTCGCGCGGGCCGCGCGTCACCGTGACTGCGCCGTTTGCGATGCGCACGACCCACTCGCCGCCGCCCTCGCCTTCGAGCACGAGCCCGAGCGAGACGTCGAGGCCTTCGCTGCCCGGCGGCAGCCCGGCCGCCG
>JANNKN010000395.1:0-7568 GCA_031396315.1 Deltaproteobacteria bacterium | reverse complement strand
CTGGCCGTGGCAACCGAGCGCGCAACAGATCGACCTTGGCGACACCTTCGTGACCCGACTGCACGTCCGCTACGACGCGCAATCGTTCCCCGAAGACCTAATGCTTCAGGTAACTGGCGACACCTCGAGCTTCCAGGGCCGCTACGTGATGCGGCATCCGTGGCTCGGGGATTCGCAGTGCGAAGCAGCGACGAGCTACCGGAGCGAGCTGCGGCGGCGGCAAGCTGAGGAAGCGCGCGCGCTCGCGGAGCTCACGGGCTGGGATTCGGCCGAGGTCCGCACCCAACAGGGGTTGCCGCCAGGCGAGCCTGCGCCCGCGGCCGACGAGCCTTGGTGGCGCTCGATCTGGCCCGGCGGGCGCAAGGGGCATTCCTTAAAGTCGGCCGATGCACTTCGCGACTGACGATCTCCGAATCCAGAGCATCCGCCCCCTCCTACCGCCGGCCATCCTGATGGAGGAGCTGCCGCTCGGCGACCGCGGCACCGAGGTCGTGGCCCACGGCCGCGAGACCGTCGCGCGCATTCTGCGCGGCGAGGACGACCGCCTGATCGTGGTGGCCGGCCCGTGCTCGATTCACGACCCGGACGCGGGCCGCGAGTACGCGCGGCGCCTGCGCAAGGTCGCGGATGAGCACGCGAAAGAGCTTTTCGTCGTGATGCGGGTCTACTTCGAGAAGCCGCGCACGACGATTGGCTGGAAGGGCCTGATCAACGACCCGCATCTCGACGAGAGCTACGCGATCAACGAGGGCCTGCGGGTTGCGCGAAAGCTCCTACTCGATGTGGCCGAGGCGGGCCTCCCGGCGGGCTGCGAGTTCCTCGACACGCTCATTCCGCAGTTCATCGCGGATCTCGTCTCTTGGGGCGCGATCGGCGCGCGCACGACCGAGAGCCAGGTGCATCGCGAGTTGGCGTCGGGCCTGTCGATGCCGATCGGCTTCAAGAACGGAACGGACGGCAACGTGCAGATCGCGATCGACGCGATCCGCTCGGCCGCGAACCCGCATCAGTTCCTGTCGGTCACGAAACAAGGCGTCGCCGCGATCGTCGCGACCAAGGGCAACCCCGATACGCACGTGATCCTGCGCGGCGGATCGAGCGCTGCGAACCACGACGCCGCGAGCGTCGCGAAAGTGTGCGACGCGCTCGAGAAGGCGAAGCTGCCGCGCCGCGTGCTGATCGACTGCTCGCACGCGAACTCGAGCAAGGATCACCTGAAGCAGCCGGCCACCGCGAGCGCGGTCGCCGCGCAGGTCGCCGGCGGCCAGCGCGCGATCGTCGGCGTGATGCTCGAAAGCTTTCTCGAAGACGGCCGCCAGGATTACGCGCCGAAAATGCCCTTCGGAAAAAGCATTACGGATGCGTGCATGTCCTGGTCGAGGACCTTGCCTGTGATCGGGGAGCTTGCTGATTCGGTGCGTCGGCGGCGCGCCTCGAAGTAGCGGGCCAGGGGCAGCGGTCCTCTTCTTCCTTGTTTACTTCGCTGCGCGCTTCGCTTGCACAGCTCGTATCGGATCGCGTGCCAGCGCGTCATCGAGCACGTCCCGGCTCCCCCTCCGCGCAGCAAGGCTTCGAGGCAGTCGCGACTGCCTCGCTGCTTTTCCGCATCGCTCTCCGCGCGCGCGATGACCTCGATGACGCGCCGCCTCGTCGCCTGTTACAAGCCATGCAAGCGAAGCGCGCAGCGGAGCCGGAGTCTTCGACGGCGCAGCGAAGTAAACCGGGGATGATTCGCGCGAAGCCCCGTCGAAGGCTCAGGGAGTGCGAACCTCGGTCGGCGGCGCATCCACCACCCCCGCATCATTCTTCGCGCGAATCCGCTTCAAAAGCTCCTGCGGGCCGCCTTTCGCGATCACGTCGGCGAATTGCGAGCGGAAGTTCGAGACGAGGCTGATGCCTTCGATCACGACGTCGATCACCTGCCACTTCCCGGTGAGCAAGCGCATGCGGTAGTCGATCGTCGCGCCGTCGAACTCGCCACCCTTGATCGCAGTTTGCACGGTGACGTCGTTGTTCACCTCGGCGCGCGCGCCGAGGGTGACCACGTCTTCGTTCGCGTAGCGCGCGATGCGGGTGCCGTAGCTCGCAGAGAGGTAGTCGGTGAACTCGCTGACGAAGTCCGTCTGCTCGGCGGGTGTGAAGCGCTTCCAATCGCGCTTCAGCACGAGCTTCGACATGGTGGTGAAGTCGAAGCGCTGCTTCGCGATGTCCTCGATCTGCTGCGCGCGCGCCTTTGTGTCGCTGCCCGGCACGCGCAGCACCTTCAACACATCGTCGATCGTGCTCTGCATCGCAGCGCGCGCGTCGGCCTTCGGGTCGGCGAGCGCGGGGCTCGCGCAGAGCAGGGTGAGCGCGGCGATCGTCGCCACGACGTCATTCCAGTGATTACTGCGCATCGGTCTCGGCTCCTTCTTCTTCGTCGAGCTCATACAGGTCGTCGTCGGTTGCCGGCGCCGCCTCGCCGTCGCGCACCGCGCTCTCGCGGCTGCTCAGGTAGGCGTCTCGTACGAACACGTAATAGTCGACGGCGTCCTTGCGGGCTTGGGCGATCTCTTCGAGGTACTGAGCTCGCGAATTGACGACTCGGACGACCGAGGCGCCGAACACATTCACCCACGTCGTCGGGTTGGTCGCGATGTCGATCGGCGAGGCCAGTGTGTCGCGCACACTGTTGGGGCCGGCGAGCGGGAGCACGATGTAATTGCCTGGGCCCGCGCCCCAACGTCCGAGGGTTTGCCCGAAGTCCTCTTGGTTCTTGGGCACACCCATCTCGGAGGCCACATCTACGAATCCGGCCACGCCCGCGATCGTGTTGATCGTGAGGCGACCGAGATCCTGGGTCGCTGCGAGCGGCTTGCCCTGCAGCAGGTCGTTCAGGAACGTGCGCGGCACGGTCAGGTTCTCGAAGAAGTTCCCGATCATGATCTGGAACAAACCCGGCGCGACCGCGTCGTAGCCCTCGGCTACCGGCTCGAGCAGCTTCTTGTCGAACCCTTCGTTGAGGCGGAAGACTTTCTCGTTCGTCTCGCGCCACGGGTCGGGGCCGTTCGCGGTCGAGCATGCGCCGAGCGCGACGCACGCGCCCATCAGCAGCAGCACCCGAAGTTGTTGGGTCGTCTTCAGTGCGGGCATTCGCGTCACTCCTCGGTCTTCTCGAGATCGTTGCCGTGTACGAAGTCGCCGACGAGGCGCTCGATGCTGAGCGCGCTCTCGGTAAAGGCGATCTTGTCACCGCTCTTCAGCAGCGCGTCTTCGGCGCCGGGCTCGAGCGCGACGAACTGCTGCCCGAGCAGGCCCTCGGTGCGGATCGCGGCGGACGAATCCGTCGGCAGCTCGTAGCGCCGGTCGACGTCGAGCACGACGACGGCGCGCAGATCCGGCGTCAGCTCGATGCGCTTCACGCGTCCGATCTTCACGCCGGAGACGACGACCGGCGCGCGCTCCTTGAGCCCGCCGATCTCGGTGAACTCCGCCGACAGCTCGAGCCCGCCTTCGCCCTCGCCCTCGATGCCGCCGACTTGCAGCGCGAGATAGAAAAGGGTGCCGAGGCCCGCGAGCACGAACAGGCCGACGACGAAGTCGCGCGTGGCTTTCGACATGACTGTTTTCTCCGGGGTTGACTGCGCGGTCACGCGGGATTCGAGATGTCTTCGCTTGCTGCCTTAGAACTTCCAGAGCGACGTGACCACGAAGTCGGCGAGCAAGATCCAAACCGACGCGGTCACCACCGTCGAGGTCGTTGCGCGGCTCACTTCCTCGGCGCTGCGCCCACTCGTGAAGCCGCGGTAGGTCGCGATCAACGCGACCAGCGCGCCGAACACGATCGCCTTGATCATCGTGCCGACGACGTCCTTCTCCCAGTTCACGCGCTGGTTGAGGTCGCTGAAGAAGATTCCGGAGTCGAGCCCGAGCACCTGCACCGCAATGATCCAGGTGCCCGCGATCGCCGAGGTGATGAAGATGCCGTTGAGCAGCGGCATGCAGATCAGCATCGCGAGCGCCTTCGGCCCGACCACGAAGCGTACCGGGTCGACGGCCATCGTCTTCATGCCGTCGAGCTGCTCGGAGGCATTCATTACGGCGATCTCGGCCGCCATCGACGAGCCGGCGCGGCCCGCGACCAGCAAGCCCGTGAGCACGGGGCCGAGCTCGCGCACGAGCGTCGCGCCGACGGCGCCGCCGAGGGAGGTCTCGGCGCCGAACGTGGTGAGTAGCCAGAACAGCTGGAGGCCGAGCACCATGCCGACTGTCAGGCCCGAGAGTCCGATGATCGGCAGCGACAGCACGCCGGTGTCGTAGATTTCGCGCACGAGGCGGGGCAGCTGCCAGAACGCGGGCTGAAAGATGCCGCGCACGGTCGCGCCGCCGAACGCCGCGGCGCGACCGAGTTCGTTCACGAGCTCGATCGAGTTGGCGCCGAGGCGCTGGATCGCGGCGCGCATGCTCAGGCCTCCACCGCGCGCTCTGCGAACAGTGCGTCGCGAATCGCGATCGTGCCGAGCTCGAGCGTCGCGTCTTCTGCGAGTGTGTGCTCCGCGCAGCGCGCGGCGAGCAGTACGTCGCTCATGACGGGGGCGAGCCGGGCGCGCGTTGCGGGCGCGGCGGCGAGCGCGAGCCGCAACGTCTCGCGGCCGGCGGAGACGTTGGCGTCGGCCTTGGCCTTGTTGATGGCGAGGAAGCACGCGACCGCGGCGTCGAAGCTCGCAGCGTCGGCAGGCGCTGCGATGCCTGAGAAGTCCGCGGCGCCCGGCCAGGCCGCCGCGTGCACCGAGGCGCGGCCAATCTCGTCGGCGAACGCCCAGCTCCAGATCTCCTCGCTGATGTACGGCAGCACCGGTGCGAACAGCCGCACGAGCACCGAGAGCGCGAGCCGCAGCGTCGTTACGGCCGAGGCGCGGCCGGCGGCGTCGCTCTCGCAGCGCGCGCGTGCCTTCGCGAGCTCGAGGTAGGTGTCGGTGAAGCGCTTCCAGAAGAACGACTCGGTCAGCTCGAGTGCGCGCGCATAATCGAGCTTCTCGTAGGCCGCGCTGCAGTGCGCGACGAGCTCGCGGAGCTCGCCCACGAACGCACGATCGAGCTCGGTCGAAATCGGGCCGGGCTCTGCGCTCTGCGCGAGTGCAAATTTGCTGGCGTTGAACAGCTTCGTGACGAGCCGCTTGCCCACCTTGAAGACGTTCTCGTCGAGCGCGGTATCGGCGCCGAGGCGCGCGCTGCCCGACCAATAACGGATCGCGTCGGCGCCGAATTTCTCGATCGGCTCGATCGGCGTGACCACGTTGCCGATGCTCTTCGACATCTTCTTGCGATCCGGATCGAGGATCCAGCCCGAGATCGCAATCTGGCGCCACGGCACCGAGTTCTCGTGCAGCAGCGCCTTCGCGATCGTGTAGAAGGCCCAGGTGCGGATGATGTCGTGCGCCTGCGCGCGCAGATCCGCGGGGAAGAGGCGCGCGTGGCGCTCGGGCTCGAGCCGCCAGCGGCTCGCGATCTGCGGTGTGAGCGAGCTCGTGAACCAGGTGTCGAACACGTCGGCCTCGCCGCTGAAGCCGTTCGGCTGGCCGCGCTGCGATTCCTGATAACCCACCGGCGCGTCGGTCATCGGGTCGATCGGCAGGCGGTTTGGATCCGCCACGATCGTGCGCGAGTAATCAGGCAGTCCCGCCGCGTCGAGCGGGTACCAGACGGGAATCGGCACCCCGAAGTAACGCTGGCGCGAGATGCACCAATCGAATGCGAGATTGCGCGTCCAGTCCTCGTAGCGCTTGCGCATGTGCTCGGGGTGCCACTGGATCTCGGCGCCTTTCGCGAGCAGCGCCTCTTTCTTGTCGAGCAGGCGCACGAACCACTGGCGCGTCGGCAGGAACTCGAGCGGGCTGTCGCCTTTCTCGTAGAACTTCACCGCGTGCTCGATCGGTTGCGGCTCGCGCACGAGGGGCGCGCCGTTTCCCGTTGCGCTGGCGGCCGGGTCGCGCAGCAGCTCGACGATGCGCGTGCGCGCCTGCTTGAGGTTGCGGCCGGAGATCTCCGCGTAAGCCCGGTTCGCGGCGTCGGCATCGAGCGACGGGAACGCCTCGCTGCCGAACGTCACGGGCGCCATCCGCCCGTTCTTCCCCAACACCTGGCGCAGCGCGAGCTTGTGATCTCGCCACCACTCGACATCGGCCTGATCGCCGAAGGTGCAGACCATCAGGATGCCGGTGCCCTTCTCGGGGTCGGCCTTCTCGCTCGCGAAAATCGGCACGGGCGCGCGGAACAGCGGCGTGATCGCCCGCTTCCCGAATAATCCCTGATGACGCGTATCGCTCGGATGCGCGGTCACGCCGACGCAGGCGCCGAGCAGCTCGGGGCGCGTCGTCGAGATCGTGAACGCGCCGCCGCCTTCGACCGCGAATTCGAGGTCGTGATAGGCGCCGGGCCGTAGCTTGTCCTCGACCTCGGCCTGCGCGACCGCCATCTGAAAATCGACGTCCCACATGAACGGCGCATCGCTCTGATAGACGTGACCCTTCTGGAACAGATCCCAGAACGAGAGCTGCGCCATGCGCCGGCTGCGTTCGTCGATCGTCGCGTACTCGGTGCGCCAATCGACGGACAGGCCGACGCGCCGCCAGAGCGCGAGGAACGCCTTCTCGTCCTCTGCCGTGACGCGCGCGCACAGGTCGATGAAATCCGGCCGCGAGATCACGCGCGGCGGGTTGCTCTTCTGCTTCGCGTTCGCGGGCTCGAGTGCGAGGCTCGGGTCGCGCGGCAATTCCGGATTGCAGCGCACGTGGAAGAGATTCTGCGTCCGCCGCTCGGTCGGCACGCCGTTGTCGTCCCAGCCCATCGGGTAGTAGACGCTCTTGCCGCGCATGCGCTGGTAGCGCGTGACGATGTCGGTCTGCGTGTAGGAGAAGACGTGGCCGATGTGCAGCGTGCCCGAAGTGGTGGGCGGCGGCGTGTCGACGACCCAAGTCTCCGCGCGCGGGCGGCTCGGGTCGTAGTGGTAGACGCCGAGCTGCTGCCAATGCGCGTCCCAACGCCGCTCCGCCTCCGCAGAGTCGAAGTGCTTGGGCAGTTTGTCCGGGTCGAGCGTCGCGCGGGCCATGGCGTCGGCGGAATCCTGAGCGTCCAGAGAATCGGCACACACTAGCGGCACGGGCCCCCCCCGGCAGTCCAGTTTCGCTGCGATTGCGCCACCTTAGGCGTGATGGCACGCACCGAACGAGGCTTCGTCACGATCGTCTCCGGCGTTCCGCGCTCGGGCACCTCGCTGCTGATGCAGCTGCTCGATGCGGGCGGCATTGGGGCGGTTACGGACGGCGTGCGCGCCCCGGACGTGAGCAACCCGCGCGGCTACCTCGAGCATGCGCTCGTGCCGCGGCTCGGGCGCGATGCTCGCGCCGCCGAGTTGGTGCGCGGCGCGCGTGGCCGCGCGCTCAAAGTCATCCACGCGCTGCTCGCCGCGCTGCCCGAAGGCGTGCCACTGCGCGTGCTCGTGGCCGAGCGCGCGTTCGCGGACGTGGTCGCCTCGCAAGCGGCCATGCTCGAACGCGGAGCCGTGGCCCTTTGGGGTCAGACCCCAAAGG
>JANNKN010000495.1:0-1442 GCA_031396315.1 Deltaproteobacteria bacterium | reverse complement strand
AGCGCCGGCCATGCTCGAGGCGGGCGATGGCGCGATCCTGGTGACGGGAAACACGTCCGCGTACCGTGGCAGGGCGAAATTCGCGGGCTTCGCGCCGACGAAGGCGGCGCAGCGCGTGCTCGCGGAGTCGTTGGCGCGCAGCCTCGGCCCGAGAGGCATCCATGTCGCCTATCTCGCGATCGACGCCGTGATCGACGTCCCGTGGGCGCGCCAGCAGTTCCACGACAAGCCCGACGAGTTCTTCGCCAAGCCGAGCGCGATCGCCGAGGTCGCGTTCGGCCTCGCCCATCAGGACCGCTCGGCCTGGGCATTCGACGTCGTCGTGCGGCCCTTCGGCGAGCCGTGGTAGCGAGGGCGCCGCGGCGCGGTCTCCCGATGCAACCAATACCCGCTAGATTTTTCGTCCCATGAGACGCAAGCGCTTCGACCAGATGAACTGCGGGATCGCTCAGGCGCTCGAGGCATTCGGGGACTGGTGGACGCTCCTGATCGTGCGCGACGCCTTCTTCGGCGCGCGCCGCTTCGGGGATTTTCAGCGCAGCCTCGGCATCGCGAAGAACATTCTCTCCGCACGACTCGCGCACCTCGTCGAGCACGGCATCTTCGAGCGCGTCGACGTCGGCAGCGAGGGTGAGCGCTTCGAGTATCGGCTGACGGCGAAGGGCGAGGCGCTGCTGACCGTGCTGACGGCGCTGCGCGAGTGGTCGGATGAATGGGTTTTCGGCCGCGGCAAAGAGCCGGTGATTGTGCGCGTCCGCAAGACCGGCCGGCGCATCGCGAAGCTGCGCATCACCGATACGGAGGGCGCGCTGCTCACCCGCCGCGATCTGCGCACCGTCCCCGGGCCCGGTGCATCGCGCGAGACGATTCGACTGCTCACCCGCGACCCCGCGCCGGGACGCTGACGCTGGCCCGTCGCGCGGCTCCGCTCCTCCGGCACAACGTCGATACGGGCCGACTCGCCTGAGTGCGAGAAATCGGTGGTGAGCGCGGAAGGGCTGCCGGAAGAGCTCATCGCCGGCTTACTCTCGCCTACCACTCGCGGCCGCTGCCATTGCCTTGCGGAGCAACGTGGCGCATCCCCGCGAGACGATCCCGGTGACGTACTCTTCGAGTGGGTAAACGCGCACCGCGCGCCGCCGAATCGCGAAGACTGGCGCGCGGGAGATGGGAGCCGGTTCGAAGGTGTGATGCCACCTCGAACGGCAGCTCGACCTCGAGAATCGGCCGCTCGTCATGAATCTCGCGATCGAGCAGCGCCGCGACCGTACCAATTAGGCTCTCCGCCTGGACGCGCTCCATCCTCGCGCAGAGCGGATCGATCTCCTTCCCAAGCCGCTCGACCTACAGCTCTCCGTCGGCGTTGAGGATGACCGCGGGCCCGACGACCGCAGCGCAACGTGTCGCGCGGGAGATCGGAGAAGGTCGCAGTAAACCGTCAG
>JANNKN010000475.1:0-6593 GCA_031396315.1 Deltaproteobacteria bacterium | reverse complement strand
CAGGCCGCAAGCCTCGCGCGCGGCGGTGTCATCGTCAAGGATGCGATCGCGGACATCGCGCTCCAGCAGTTGCTGACACGCCCCGACGAGTTCGATGTCATCGCGACGCCGAACCTGAACGGCGACTACCTGTCCGATGCGCTCGCCGCGCAGGTCGGCGGCATCGGCATCGCACCTGGCGGCAACATCAATTACGCCACCGGCCACGCCATCTTCGAGGCCACTCACGGCACCGCGCCGAAGTACGCGAACCTCGATCAAGTCAATCCGGGCTCGGTGATCTTGTCGGGTGAGATGATGTTTCGGCACCTCGGCTGGAACGAGGCCGCGGACCTAATCATCAAGGGCATGGACGGCGCGATCGCCGCCAAGACCGTGACCTACGACTTTCACCGCATGATGGACGGCGCGAAACTGCTGAAGTGCTCCGAGTTCGGAGCTGCGATCATCAGCCACATGTAGTTCGCTCGGTCGCCGCGCGGTGCGACGCGGGCGACTCGTGCCGACAGAATCAAGGCTCGCCAACGCGAGCGAAGGAGAACGGGGATGGCGCGTCCGAAAATCGCTCTGATCGGCGGCGGCAACATCGGCGGCGTGCTCGCCGAGCAGCTCGCCTATCGCGAGCTCGGGGACGTCGTGATCTTCGACGTGGTGGAGGGCTTGCCCCAGGGCAAGGCCCTCGACATGGCCGAAGGCTCGCCGCTCGCGGACAGCGACGCGAAGCTCTCCGGCGCGAACAGCTACGAGGGCATTCGCGGCGCCGACCTCGTGATCATCACGGCCGGGCTCGCGCGCAAGCCCGGCATGTCGCGCGACGACCTGATGAGCACGAATCTCGCGATCATGAAGCAGGTGGCGATCGGCGTGCGCGACAACGCGCCGAACGCGACGGTGATCGTCGTCAGCAACCCGCTCGACGCGATGGTCTACACGTTCAAGCAAGTTTCTGGCTTCCCGAAGAACCGCGTCGTCGGCATGGCCGGCGTGCTCGACTCCGCGCGCTTCCGCGCCTTCGTCGCCTGGGAGCTGGGCGTCTCGGTGCAGGACGTGACCGCGCTCGTGCTCGGGGGCCATGGCGACACGATGGTGCCGCTCACGCGTTACTGCACGGTCGCTGGCATCCCGGTCACCGCGCTGATCGCGCCGGATCGCCTGGCTGCGATCGTCGAGCGCACCAAGAACGCGGGCGGCGAGGTCGTGGCGCTGCTGAAGACGGGCTCCGCGTTCGTCTCGCCGGCGTTGTCGGCGATCGAGATGGCCGAGGCGATCTTGCGCGACAAGAAGCGCGTGCTCGCCTGCGCGTGCTTGCTCGAGGGCGAGTACGGCGTGAAGGGCCTGTACGTCGGCGTGCCGTGCGTACTCGGCGCCGGCGGCGTCGAGCGCATCCTCGAAGTCGAGATGAACGCCGACGAGCGCAAGCAGTTCGACGCGAGCGTCGAGCACGTAAAGAAGCTCGTCGCGGAGATCAAACTGTAGAAATGAACCGGGGACGTTCCTCCTTGTTTTCGCAGAAGCGAGGCGACCCACGCGAAATCGGCGGGGGCGGCCGTCGAAATAAGGAGGAACGTCCCCGTTCCTTCGCATTGTTTTGGGGAGTCAGGCGCACATGAACGTTCACGAGTATCAGGCGAAGGCGCTGTTCAGGAGCTTTGGCGTCGCGGTGCCGGCGGGTGAGTTGGCGACGACGCCGGCGGAGGCCGAAGACGCGGCGAAGCGGATCGCGACGCCCGTGGTCGTCGTGAAGGCGCAGATTCACGCCGGCGGCCGTGGCAAGGGCGGCGGCGTGAAGCTCGCGAAATCTCCCGCCGAGGCGAAGCAGCTCGCGAGCCAAATCCTCGGCATGACGCTCGTCACGCATCAGACGGGCCCGCAGGGCAAGCTCGTGCGCAGCGTCTACGTCGAAGCTGGCAGCGACATCGCGCGCGAGCTCTACGTCGCACTCACGCTCGACCGCGCCACCGAGTGCTTCGCGGTGATCGCCTCGACCGAAGGCGGCATGAACATCGAGGAAGTGGCCGAGCGGACGCCCGAGCGGATCCACACCGAGTTCATCGACCCGGTCGTCGGCCTCCAGCCGTATCAGTGCCGCAAGCTCGCGCGGGCGCTTGCGCTCGACGCGCCGCAGACCAAGAAGCTCGAAGATTTTCTGTTCGCGCTCTACCGGCTCTACATCTCGAAGGATGCGTCGCTGATCGAGATCAACCCGCTCGTCGTCACGAAGCAAGGCGACCTGTACGCGCTCGACGGCAAGCTCAACTTCGATGACAGCGCGCTCTATCGGCACCCCGACATCGCCGCGATGCGCGATCCCGAGGAAGAGGATCCCCGCGAGCGCGCTGCCAAAGAGATCGACCTCGCGTACGTGGGCCTCGACGGCGACATCGGCTGCATGGTGAACGGCGCAGGCCTCGCGATGGCGACGCTCGATGCCATTACGGTGAACGGTGGCCGGCCCGCGAACTTCCTCGACGCGGGCGGCGGCGCCGACAAGGAAAAAGTGAAGGAGGCGTTCAAGCTCATCCTTCGCGACGAGAACGTGAAGGCGATCCTCGTCAACATTTTCGGCGGCATCGTGCGCTGCGACCTAATTGCCGACGGCGTCGTCGCGGCGGCCGCCGAGCTCGCGGTGAAGGTGCCGCTCGTGGTGCGCCTGCAAGGCACGAACGCCGAACAGGGCCGCAAGATCCTGTCCGAATCCGGGCTGAACATCACGCCCGCCGAGACGCTGAAGGAAGCCGCCGAGCGCGCCGTGGCCGCCGTCAAAGGGAGCAACTAGCCATGGCGATTCTTGCGGGCACGCACACTCGGCTGATCATTCAGGGCATGGGGAAGATGGGCCAGTTCCACGCGAGGCTGTCGATCGAGTACGGCACCCAAGTGGTTGGAGGAATCCACCCCGGCAAAGGCGGCAGCGTGATCGACGGTATCCCGATCTTCGACACCGTGCTCGAGGCGAAGGAGAAGACCGGCGCGAACGCCTCCGTCGTGTTCGTGCCCCCGCCCGGCGCCGCCGACGCGATTCTCGAGGCGGTCGATGCCGATCTCGATCTCGTCGCATGTATTACGGAGGGCATCCCCGCCATCGACATGGCGAAAGCGAAGCGCGCGATGCAGGGCAAGCGCACGCGCCTCGTCGGGCCGAACTGTCCGGGCGTGGTCGTCCCGAATCAGTGCCGCATCGGGATCATGCCCGCGAAGATCACGCGCCCTGGACCGGTGGGCGTCGTCTCGCGCTCCGGAACGCTGACCTACGAGGCCGTCGATCAGCTCTCGCGCCTCGGCATCGGCCAGAGCACCTGCCTCGGCATCGGCGGTGATCCGGTGATCGGCACGAACTTCGTCGACGCGCACGCGCTGTTCGAGGCGGATCCGAGACGAGGGCGATCGTGATGATCGGCGAGATCGGCGGCTCCGCGGAGGAGACGGCCGCGGCGTTCATTCGGGCGCACATGAAGAAGCCGGTCGCGGCGTTCATCGCGGGACAGAACGCGCCTGCCGGAAAGCGCATGGGCCACGCCGGCGCGATCATCGCGGGCGGCAAGGGCCGCGCCTCGGACAAGATGGAGGCGCTGCGCGCCGCGGGCGTCGCGGTGTCGATCTCGCCCGCGACGATCGGCGAGACGCTCGCGAAGCACGCGAGCCGCGTGCTCTAGGCGGACGGCTTGCGCCTCGCGTCACGCCGCCGCCTCTCCGAGCGCGCCGCAACGTTGGCGCTCGGCTGTGCGCTGAGCGCGCTGATCGCTGCGCACGCGCAAGTGGCCGCGGGCGCCCCGTCGGCGGCGGCCGTGCGCGCCGAGCGCATCGCGCAGCTCGGTGCCCTGCCGAGCGGGTGGGCGCCGCTCGCGCTCGGAGCGGAAGCCGCAGTCAGCGTCGCAGATGCGCGGGCAACCGCCGTGCCGCTGCGCGTACCGATCGGACAAACCTGGCAGCTGCGCGTTCGGACCGCGCACGACGCCTACCTGAGCGCGATTCTGCTCGATGGGCACGGTGTGCTCTCCGTGCTCGTGCGCGATGAAGGCGCGCCGACGTCGGCCACGCGAGGAGAATGGACGGCGCGGAGCACGCAAGTTGCCGTGCCACCGCTCGGCGAGTGGGACGTCTTCGTGATCGCCACCCGCACGCCGCTGGCGGCGACCGAGCTGCTGCCGGCCGACGGCGCGCGCGTCGTCGCGCCAGCGGCCGCGGACTCGTTCCTGCGCGCGGCCGCGCACACGCTGGCAGAACGCGGCGCAGAGAACGTCGCGATCGCGCGCGCGCGCTTCCAGATCGCGGGGCGCGCAGGGCTCCGCGGCACGCGCATCGCGGCCGACGACGACGCCGGCGGCCTCGAGTACGCGAGCGACGACATCGTCGACTACTTCACGTCGCAGCGCGCGCACGTCGTCGGCAGTGTGCGGCTCGACCTGCACGTGCGCTTCGCACCAGATTCCGCAGCGCTCGACGAAGCCGCGCGCGCGAGCCTCGACATCGTGGGCCGCGCGCTCCACGACGAGCGCCTGCTCGCGGCCTCGTTCCGCATCGGCGGTCACACGGACGATGTCGGCTCCGCGCCCTACAACCTCGCGCTCTCGCAGCGCCGCGCCGACGCCGTGCGCGACTACCTCGCAGACGAGTGGGGAATCGTGGCGCTGCGGCTCGAGGTCGTGCCCTACGGCGAGAGCTCGCCGCTCGAGCCGGGGGATTCGAGCGACGCACGCGCGATGAATCGCCGCGTGGACTTCGAGTTGAAGGCGTCGCGCTGAGCTTCCGCATTGACACGCGCGATCGGTGCGGAATAGGCTCGTGCGCTCCTGAGGCAGAATGGGAGCGGCGCATGCAGTGGCACGGTTTCGGAATCGGCGTCGCAGTGCTGTCGCTCTGTGCCAGTGCGACGTTCGCGCAGGTGGCGGTGCCTCCCGCCGTCGATCCCGGCGTTCAACAGCGTCGCTTCCGAGAGCTGCCGAAGCCGGCCGCGAGCGCGCCGCCGATCGCCGGCCCGGAGCGGCTCGCGGTGCCGTCGGATCCGGACAGTGTGCGCTTCACGCTGCGCAGCGTGACCGTCGAAGGCGCCACGGTTTACCCGCAGGCCGAGCTCGCGACGGCGTGGAGCGACGAGGTCGGGAAGGAGGCCACGCTCGGGACGGTCTTCGCGATCGCGGAGCGCTTGACCGCGCGCTACCGCAACGACGGCTACGTGCTCTCCCAAGTGATCGTGCCGCCGCAGGACGTCTCGTCGGGTGAGCTTCGCCTGGTCGCGATCGAGGGGACCGTTTCCGACGTGCAGATCGAGGGCGACGTCGATCGGCCGCGCCTCTGGGAGCAGCGCAGCGCGCGCATCGAGGCGGATCGGCCCGCCACGGCGCGCCTGCTCGAGCGAGAGTTGCTGCTCTCCAACGATCTGCCCGGCGCCGGCGTGCGCGCCGTCCTCACGCCGGGGGCAGAGATCGGCGCCTCGACGCTCGTGCTCTCCGCCGCCTCGGAGCCCGTGCTGGGTTATGCGCGCGTCGGCAATCGCGGCTCGCGCTTCCTCGGGCCTTATCAGGGCGAGCTCGGCGTCAGCCTGAATTCCCTGCTCGGGCTCTACGATGAGACGACGCTGCGCGTGATCCATACGCCGGACGACGAGTTCGGGCTGTACGCGATCGACCACTCGGAGCAGCTCGACAGCCGCGGCACGGTGCTGCGGCTCTCGTTCTCCTACACGCGCACGCATCCCGGCGCGACGCTCGAGTCGCTCGACGTCGAAGGCAGCTCGTACGCCGGCAGCGTCGGGGTCGAGCATCCGCTGCTGCGCTCACGCGCGGCGAACGTCACCGCGAGTCTGCGCTTCGACTATCTCGATTCGGACAACAACTTGGTTGGCTCGACGCTGTCGACCGACCGCATCCGCACGCTCTCCGCGGGCTTCACGGCGGATTGGGTGGATCGCCTCGAGGGCGTGAGCCTCGCGCGCTTCGAGCTCGCGCGCGGCCTCGGCATACTCGACGCCAGCGACCCGGCCGACACGACCACGAATCCCGGGGCGAGCGGCGAGTTCACGACGCTCAACGCGCGCATGCAGCGCCTGCAGCGCATCGGCGGAGGCGTGAACCTGCTGCTGACCGCGACGGGGCAGTACGCGTTCGACCGGCTGCTCTCGTCGTCGCAGTTCACCTTCGGTGGATCGGATCTCGGGCACGGCTACGACTCGGCCGAGCTGATCGGCGATCACGGCGTCGCGGGTGCAATCGAGCTGCAGTGGGGCCTCGCGACAGGGCTGTCCTGGCTCGAGAGCTTCCAGCTGTTCAGTGTCTACGACTACGGCGTCGTCTGGCTGCGGGACCCCTCGGTGTCCGACAGCCGCTCGAGCGGATCGAGCGCCGCGATCGGGACGCGTCTCAATCTGACCTCTTGGCTGTCCGGCGAGTTCGAAGTGGCGCTCCCGCTCACGCGTCCCGCGACCATCGATCGCGACGACGGCAAGCGTGAGCCGCGCTTCTTCTTCGCCGTGACGGCGCGTTACTGACCTGTCGTCGCGAACGGGAGAAGCAGGAATGCGTGGAATTCGTCTCGCGAGGCCGGCGTCGAGAGCGCTGTGCGCCGTGCTCGTGTCCGGCCAGATCGCCCTGCCGGCG
>JANNKN010000470.1:0-5659 GCA_031396315.1 Deltaproteobacteria bacterium | reverse complement strand
GTTCGTCTCGACCCAGCCGCGTGTGTTCGCGCATCGGCAGCATGACGTTCTCGGCGACCGTCAGCGACGAGAACAGCGCGCCCCGCTGAAACAACATGCCGAAGAACGCCGCTCGCTCCGCGGGCAGCAAGCTCGCGACGGGCCGCCCGCCAACCAGCATCGCGCCCGCCTGGGGACTGTGGAGTCCGCAAAGAGTGCGCAGAAGCACCGACTTTCCGGAGCCCGATCCGCCCGCGATGCCGAGGACTTCGCCGGACTCGACGTCGAGATCGAGCTCGCCATGCACCGTCTGACTGCCGAAGCGGTTGACGATGCCGCGGGCCGAGAGGGTGTTCTCACTGACGTTCGCGTCCGTCATATCCCAACCTTCTCGAAGAGAATCGAGAACATGGCGTCCAGCACGATGACGAGGAAAATCGACTTCACGACTGCGCGCGTGGTTTCGGTGCCGACGCTCTCGGCGGACCCTTCGACTCGCAGCCCGTGCATGCAGCCGGTCACGGCGATGACGACGGCAAAGACCGGCGCTTTGATCAGGCCGGCGAACAAGTCGCTGCTGTCTACGGCGTCGCGCACGCGCAGCAGATACTGCCCGGGCGCAACGTCGAGCAGCATCTGCGAAATCGCGGCGCCGCCGAGCAGTCCCATCAGGTCGGCGAAGAACGTCAAGGCGGTCAGCGCGAGCACGAGCGCAATCAGCCGCGGGGCGACCAGGAGCTCCATGGGATCGAGGCCGAGGATCGTCAGCGCGTCGATCTCTTCGTTCGATTGCATCACGCCGATCTCTGCGGCAAATGCTGCGCCGGAACGCCCGGCGACCAGGATCGCGGTGATCAGCACCGCCATCTCGCGCAACACCGAGACCGCTACCAGGTCGATGGTCAGGTCCTGTCCACCGTAGGGCCGCAGCTGCGCCACACCCTGATAAGCGATCACGACGCTGATCATCACCGCCAGCAGACCAACGATCGGCAGTGCCTTCACGCCGGTCTCGACGATGTGGTGCGCGATCGCTGCCGGCCGAATTCCCGATGGACGCAGCACCAGGTTGCCGATCGACGCGGCGGCCCGGCCGGTGAACTCGATCAGATCGCCGAGGTCGTGGAGGGCCATGGACCCCACGCGGCCGAGGTCGACGACCCAGCGGCGCCAGCGCGGGTACGCGGCCACGGCGGCGGGGGGAGTACGGTCCAAGCCGCCGATGAGCTCGACGAGCCGCCGATGGCTCGCGCGGAGGCCCACGAGCGAGTCTCCGCGTTCCTTCCAGGAGCACACCAGGACGGCGCCCGCCGTATCGAGCTCGGTGAGAGCAGAGAGCTCGATTCGACGCGAGCCGGAGTCGGGGGGTCGCGCCGCTAACGCGCGGCGAGCCCCCGCCACGGTGCTGGCGTCGAGGCTCCCGGCGAGCAAGGCGCCCCGGTCGTCCGCCGTGACGGTTAGGTGGGAGATTGGAGATCGTGAGGAGGCGGCCGGCATGGGCATTCAACTTCCGAGCGCCTCGGCCGCGCACTACGACCGTGCTCAGGCTGTAGAACGCGCGCGCGCCAGCGCCTCGTCCCGCTCTCAGTGCAAAGCGAGTGCCGTGCAACGGGCGACCTGGGGCGGCGCCGCGTGGGTGCAAGAGGCATCGCGGTCGTGACGCTCAGCGGATTTCTACAAAACGCCGCGCCCGGGTCGTGAGCAGTCGCCGACCGAGTCGCGGTTACGACCGGCAGGCGAGGGCAGAGGGCACATGGATATGGGATGGTGAGTCGAGCAAGCGGCTTCGATCGATTCGACCGGTTCCGAACGGCTCGATCCCGCCGCACCGACTCCCGACCCAAGGCCAATGAACACCTCCGACCTCCGTATCACCCACGTCCACCCCCTCATCTCGCCCGCGGTGCTGATGGAGGAGGTTCCCCTAACGCCTTCCGCGGCCGAGGGGGTCGCGCGCAGGCGGCGCGCGGTAGAGGCGGTGCTCGAAGCGCGCGATCCACGCCTGCTGCTGGTGATTGGGCCGTGCTCGATCCACGACTCCCGCGCTGCGCTCGAGTACGCGGACAAGCTGCGCGCGCTGGCAGAGCGCGTGCGCGAACGGCTGCTGATCGTGATGCGCGTCTACTTCGAGAAGCCCCGCACGGTGGTCGGCTGGAAGGGGCTGATCAACGATCCCGATCTCGACGGCAGCTACCGCATCAATCACGGGCTGCGCCTCGCGCGCACGCTGCTCGCCGAGATTGCGGCGCGCGAGCTGCCGGCGGGCACGGAGTTTCTCGACACGACCTTCGGGCAGTTCTACGCGGATCTCGTTACGTGGGGCGCGATCGGCGCGCGCACCGCGGAAAGCCAAGTCCATCGCGAGCTCGCGTCGGGGCTGTCGATGCCGGTGGGCATCAAGAACCGCACCGATGGCGACGTGCGCGTCGCGGTGGACGCGATCCGCGCGGCGCGCGCGAAGCATCTCTTTCCCTCGCTCACGAAGGAGGGCGCGGCGGCGATCCTCGAGACTTCGGGCAACCCCTACGCGCATCTCGTGCTGCGCGGCGGCGCGAAGCCGAACTGGCACGGGGCCTCGGTGGATGCCGCGGCGGCGTTGTTACGGGAGCATGCGCTGCTCGACGCGATCATGGTCGACTGCTCGCATGCGAACAGCGAGCGTCAGCCCGAGCGGCAACGCGACGTCGCACTCGGCGTCGCGGCGCAGCGACGCGCGGGGCAGGGCGCGCTGCGAGGGCTGATGGTCGAGAGCCAGCTCGTGGCCGGGAAGCAGGAGCCGAACGCGCGCCCGCTCGTCTACGGCCAAAGTGTTACGGACGCGTGTCTCGGCTGGGACGCGACCGAGCGGCTCGTGCTGGAGCTCGCCGACGTGCTCGCAGGCTGAGCGCCGCCATCGCGAGGAATCCGAGGGCGCCTGGTTCCGGCACCGCACGCACACGCAGCCGCGTGAACACGAAGCTTGCATCGACGATGTGAAGCTCCCCGTCCGTGAAGCGGCCTGGCGGGCAGAAGGTGCACGACGGGTGATCATAAAGGCGCACGCGGCCGCTCGCGCGGCTCGAGCCGGTTCCGAACGCGAGATCGAGATCCTGCGCGAGGTCGAGCGGGCCGCCGGGTGGGAAGAGATCTCGATGGAACGCATCGGCCGTGACGATCTCATCGGCCGCGACGACGATGGAACGCTGGAGCACCGCGCTGAAGGTGAGGCGGTCGAGAAAGCCGGCGGCGAAATCCCGCGCGATCAACTCGTTGGTGGAACGCGTGTCGAGCGCGTTCGTGATGCCGCCGATCGTGACGGTCGCCCTCAGAAACGAAATCGCGGGCCCGATCTGCACGACCCCCGGGAGCGCGTTGGTGTCGGGCGGCAGCGCATCGGGGTCGAAGAACAGGCTGAGCTCGGCGGGGAGCCCGGCGAGGTCGACGCTTGTCGAGAAGGTGTTCGCGTTCAAGTCGCTGCCGCTCGTCACCCTGCCGGTGAAGCGCGCCTCCATCGGGGCGGCAAGCGTGGTCGCCGGGAGCGCGAGACCGATCGTGAGAACGAACGCAACTCGCATCGAGGGCTCCCCACGCTAGGTGGCGGCTGTCGGCTGCGCGTGGCGAAGAAAACTCTGGGCGACCTGTGCTGCTCCCTCAGCGCGTCTCTGCGCTCCCAAGCGCTGCGAAGATCGCCTCCTGAACTTCAGGCACCCACAAGTTGCCGAGGTGCCCGCCGACTGGAAACACGGTCGCGCGCTCGCCGAGCGTCGTGCGCAGCCAGAGCACGTCTTCGGGAACGAGCAGGAAGTCGTCGGCGTTGGTGAGAACGGAGACGCGCGGGTCGGCGGCGAGTGCGGCACCGATGCCGCGCAGGCCGCTCCCCTCGAGCAGTGAATTCACCGTGGTGGCGGCGCCCTCGGTCGCGAGGAAATGCGGCACGACGAGGTGCCGCACATAAGCGTCGAACGAGCTGTGGTTCACCGCATCGAGGAGCCAGCCGCGCTCGGGGTCGAGCTCCGGCTCGAGGCGTAGGCCGCGGCCGGTCGCGTGCCGGATCGCGACCATCGCGTTGTGCACGGCGTCGCGGCCGTTGAGGCCGATCAGGAACTCGGACTCGATGCGGTCGAAGGGCAGGCGCGGGTCGCTGACTTCGCCGGAGAAGAGCGCGAGCGCCTTCTTGCCGATCTCGAGTACGCGGCGATCTCGCTCGTCTGCCGGCCAGCGCAGCGGTGCGTCGAAAAATTCGTCGAAGCGGCTCGCGGCCCGCAAGAAATCGACGGGCGGGTTCACCGCCACGATGCGCTCGAAATGCAGCGATCCCTCGGGTCGCGCCGCGATGTGCAGCGCATGCGAGGCGCCGAGCGACACCCCTAATAAGCTGACCGCTTGCACACGGCCCGGGCGCCACGCCTCGAGATAGGCGCGAATCGCCTCGAGTGCGTTGCGCAGGTCTGCGGCGTCATGCGGGGCATAGCCCGGATAGGGCGCACGCAGCGCGGTCAGTTGCACCTCCGGCTGGAACACGCTGCTGAGCGCGACCACCGACCAGCCCCGCGCGAACGCGAGCTCCGCGAGCGCGACCGAGGTGCTCGCGCGCCGGTGCGAGCCGATGCCGGGCAACAAGAACAGCAGCGGCGCCGGTTCGCGCTGCAACCACAGCGAGTAGCGCAGCACCGCGCCGCCGCGGTGCGCGAGGGCGAGCTTGCGCTCCTTCGCGCGTCGCCCGAACGACGGATCCTTCGGCGAGAACTTCAGCAAGCCGAGCGACGGCTCCGGGTCGCTCGTCTCGAATGCGCTCGCGGGGATCGTGTAGTTCTCGACCTCCGACTCGCGCCGGATTGCCCAATACGTGCGGACCGGGACGTACCAGTCGGCCTCGACCGCCGAGAGGTCGCGGTAGTCGTCCACGCGCAGCGAGAACGAGTTGAAGCCGAGCGCGAACGTCGCGCCGGTGAAGTAGGTGCTCGGATCGAGGGCGGTGTCGAAGACCCGGCCCACGGCGTCGCGCGCATTACTCGGGCCGAGCATCGGCAAGAAGAGATAGGGCCCCGCAGGGATGCCCCAGCGCCCAAAGGCCTGGCCGACGTCTTCGGGGAAAGTGTCCAGCCCCGCATGTTCTGCCGGGTCGAACAGGCCGAGCAGGCCGAGGGTCGAGTTCATCAGGAAGCGCCCGGTTTCTTCGGCGCCGTCCTTCGCGCGACCTTGCAATAACAAGCTCACGATGCGGTCGGGATACATGAGGTTGTAGGAGAAGCGCCCGACGGCTGCGCGCGCCGGCTTGGGCACGACCGTGCGGTAGCCGAGCGCGACGGGCGCGACGACCCAATCGAGTGCGGCCTTGGTGAGCCGCAGGCTGAAGCGGTTCGCGCGCTCGAGCGGGTCGTGCGTGTAGACGAGCATCGAGAAGCCTTCGCCGTACGAAGGGGCATACAGCGCGTCGTTGCCGAGCACGGCGGTGTTCGAAAGCTCTGGCTCGCTCGGCGCCGTGGTGGCGCAAGCGGAAGCCAGCAGCGCGAGCGCGAGTAGAGCGGCCTTCACTGCCCGGTAAACACGGGCTTGCGCTTCGCGAGGAACGCGCGCACGCCTTCGGCGTAATCACTCGTCTGCGAGGCTTCGCCCTGGAGCGCGCGCTCGCGCTCGAGCGCGGCGTCGAGGCCTGGGAACAGCTCCGCGTGAAACGCGCGCTTCGCGAGCCCGATCGCGC
>JANNKN010000442.1:0-8977 GCA_031396315.1 Deltaproteobacteria bacterium | reverse complement strand
ACGAGAATCGGGAGGTCGACCCAGCTGAGACGAATGCGGAACGGGCGGCCGCCGTCGAGTAGCGCTGAGACCACGAGCACGACCGAGAGCGCCGAATACTTCGAGTATTCGGGGAGGCCCCTGAAGCCGTACGCGCCCTCCGGCAAGAAAAGCGCCGCAATCAGGCACGACCACATCGCCGCACGCCGAGCCGGGAGCGTCAGGAACAATGCCGTCACGAGCAGCGGAAAGCCCAACAGCATCACGTGGACGAGAATCGTTGCGCCGCCATGCGAGAACATCAGCGTCGCCACTCCGGCAGTGCACGGCCGAGGAGGCTCTCGAGCGCGCGCGTCGCCTCTTCTAGCTCTCGCTGCATGAACGCGCGCGTCTCCGAATCCAGCGGCGCGAGCTGTTCGCGGTGGGCCTCGACGCGGCCGCGCTGGAAGCGGCGGGCCACCTCCGGCCGTAACAGCCAGCGGCGGGTGCCGATGCGCCACGCGGGCGGCAGCACTTGCTTGATTCCGCGCCAGCCCGGCATCTCGCGAATGCGCCGGATGATTCCGCGCATCCCGCCCCGCGCGACCTTGGTGCCGTACTCGTTGTCGACGCGCACCGCGCCGGCCGAACTCTCGCGAACTTCGACGCCCAAGAAAAGCTGAAGCTCCCGCCACGTCTCGGCCGGGCGCGCGCGCAGTGCGTCGAGCGTCAGCACGTGCAGCCGCTCGCGCGGGAAGTGCGCGAGGTATTGCTCGATCTGGAGGGCGTAGCGGCTCGCGTCGAGGATCTCCGGAATCTCGTCGAGCGCCGCGCGCAGCTCGATCACCGGCCCGCTGCCGCGCGCGTAGCGCTCCTCCATCAGGTGCCGATAGTGCGAGTACGCGCGCTCGACCGGGTGGCGCAGCAGATACACGAGCTTCGCGTCGGGGAGGTGTTTCGCGACGAGGCCCGGCACGTCGCCGAAGTGCGGCCAACGCGAATAACAAGTCGACGCTTCTCCCGCGAGCTGGCCGGGGCCCGCGCCCGCGAACAGCGAGGCGTACCAATCGAGCCCGCGCGCGAAGCGCTCCGGCCGGCTGAAGAAGCCCGGCTCCTTGGGCTCGCACATGTAGATCTGGGGGTGCTCGGCGAGCATCCGGAAGAGCGTGGTGGAGCCGCCCTTCATCGCGCCGATCACCAGGAAATCCGGCATGCGGCCGGCGCCGGGCGGCGCGCTCACGGCATGCCTCGCCATGCGATGCCGAGCGCGAGCACGAGCGCCGACGACGCGAACGCGAGGCCGTCGAGGCGGGGCAGCCAGAGCTGGATGCGCCGTAACAAGTAGGCGAGCGGCAGATAGGCGAGCCAGCGCCCGATCACGAGCCCGAGCAGGATGCCGTGGGCGCCGCCCCAAATCGCGTAGCCGGCGGCGAGGCCCGAGAGCGAACAGGCCGCCTGGGCTCCCTGCAGCAGCATGTGCGAGTACGAATCGCCGCGCGCCATCAGCGCGCGCTCCGCGGAGACGCTCACCATCGTCGGGATCAGCGACGCCGCGAGCAGCTGCACCATCCAGCCTGCGTTCGCGTAACGCGCGTCGTAGAGCAGCTCCACGAGCACCGGGCCGAAGAACGCGAGCGCCCACAGGCACGGCAGCGAGACGGCGAGTATCGCCCCGCGGAGGCGCTCGACCTGCGCGCGCTGCTCGGCAATCGGGAGCGTCTTCAGGCGTGCGTACACCGGGAACAGGATGTTCGCGGAGAGCTGGGCGATCAAGTCCGGCAGCGTCTGCGTGAGCCCGAGCGCGATCGCGTACACGCCGAGCTCCGTTACGCTCAGCAGCTTCCCGAGCGCCAGCCGGTCGCCTTGATTCAGCAGGAAGGTCATTAGGCTCGCGACGAACACCCAGCGGCCAAAGCGCGCGATGGCGCGCGTCGCCTCGCGGTCCCAGGCGAGCCGGTTCCGATAGCCGGGAATCATGCGATGGCTGAGCACGAGCTGCATTACCGAGCCCGTGACCGTACCCGCGACCAACGCCCAAACCGTGGGCGAGACGAGCGCCCACGTGACCATCACCGCGATCGCCACCAGCTTCGCGAGGATGTCGCGCGCAGTCTGGCGACCCACGCGGACGCTGCGCATGAGCGTGAAGGCCGCGGTGGACGAGAAGCCCTCGAGCAGCGAGCACGCGGCTGCGACGCGAATCAGCCAGGCCGCGTCCGGCTTGTCGAAGGCGTTGGCAATCGGCCCGGCGAGCAGCGCGAGCGCGAGCGCGATGCCGGCGCCGCGCACGATTCCGATCGTCCACGCAGTGTCCCGGAACGCGACCTCATCGCCGCGCGGGTTCTGCACGACGCTGCCGCGGATGCCGAGGTCCGTCATCATGCGCGCGCCCTGGAGCACAGCGTTCACGATCGCCATCAATCCGAACGCTTCAGGGAACAGCAGGCGCGCGAGCAGCAAGTTGCTCGCGAAGCGGACGACTTCGCCGATTGCGCGGCCGGCGAGCGTGATCGCCGTGCCGCGCAGCGCGAGCTTCTCGAGCTTCGCGGCGCGCGTCGACGCGCCTGCGTTGGCGGGCGGCTCGGCGCTGCTGCTCACGCGCTTCCCCGGCGCTGCGACACGAGCTCGCGCGCGGCGGTCTTCAGTAGGAACGGCAGGTTCCGTAACAGGTACCGCCGCAGCAGGCGGTCCGGCTCTTGGGCGGCGCGGTGGAGCCACTCGAGCCCGAGGCGCTGAATGAAGCGCGGCGCGCGCTGGCGTTGGCCGGCGATGAAGGAGAGCGAGATGCCGCAGCCGAGCCACCACGCGCTCGGCACCGACGGCTGGAGCGCCTCCGCCAGCTGCTCTTGTTTCGGCGTGCCGAATGCGCAGTACACGAGATCCGGCTTCACGGCGGCGAGCTGGTCGCGGATTGGCGCTAGCTCGGGCTCGAGCGGCGGCGAGGAAACGCGCGGCGCCGCCAGGCCGGCGATGCGTAGCCGCGGATGGCGCTCGCAGAGTGCGCGCGCGGCGCCCTCTGCCGCGCCCGCGTCGCCGCCGAGCAAGAACAGCGAACGGCCCTCTCGTTCGGCCCGCGCCGCGAGCAGCCAGACCAAGTCGGAGCCCGGCACGCGCTCCGGAAAGGAATCCCCGCGAAGCCTCGCGAGCCAGAGCACGGGCAGACCATCCGCTACGCGCAGCGTCGCGCGCCCGTAGAGCGCAGCGAGCTCGGGCGCCTCGGCTGCGCGCTGCAGGAAGTCGAGGTTCGCGGTCACGATCGTGCCGCCGGTCCCTCGGGCGAGTGCCTCGAAGACCGCGTCGACCACTTGCCCGCAGGTCACGCGGTGGAGCGCCAACGGCCCGATTTGCACGAGGTCGAACAACGGTATGGCTCCAGTCGGACGCATCGGCGGCCCTAAGACGCGAAGCGAGTCTTCAACCGCAGGAAGCGCGCTTCGAAGCACCGATAGCTGAGCTCGGCGATCACCACCGAGAGCCCCAGCGTCGCGGCGAACCGTGCGACGTGCGGGGGCGGCACGCTCCCCCAGAGTTTCGCGGCTCCGTGCATCGCGATCAGGTGATACAGATACACGCCGTAGCTGACGGCGCCGACCCGCGCGATCGGTCGCAGCTCGAGGATGCGCGCGAGCCCGTTGTCCTCGCGAAGCACGCAGGCCGCGACGAGCGCGGTCATCGCCAGGTGGATCGAGAGCCGTGGCAAGCCCGCCAGATTCGCCGGCCACGCGGCCAGCGCGACGACGAGCACGAACGCGAGCGGCGCTGCAGCACGCGAACCCAGCGCCGCCGCGATGCGCGTGTGGGCTTCCGCGCTCGCGAGCGCGTGCGCGAGCACCACCCCGAGGAGGATCGGCGTGAACGTCGCCTGCAGCACGGGCAAGTCCGAGCGCGATACGCCGATCGAGTTTTCCAGCCAGGCATCCAGCAGCCCGAAATTCAGCGCCTGATTGAAGGCGAGCGCGAGCGCGAGGAGCGGCGCGATCCAGCGCGCGAGGAAACGCTCCACCAGGGGCCAGGCGAGATAGAACTGCTCCTCCGTCGCCAGCGACCAGGTGATGCCGAAGAGCGTCGCCATCTCGACCCAGTTCGATGTGTAAGTCGCGAGATACGGCAGCTCGTCGAAGAACGGGTCGCGCATCCTCGCGTTCGGGAATACGAACCCGAGCGCGACGGCCATGGCGAGCAGTAGCGCGAAGTACGGCGGGAAGATCCGCAGCGAACGCCGAATCCAGAAGTTGCCCAGCGAGATCGAGCCGCTGTGCTGCCGTTCCCGCAAGAGCAGCGTCGTGATCAGGAAGCCGCTGATCACGAAGAACAGGTCGACGCCCAGGAACCCGTGCGCTGCGAGTCCGGGGCTCGGCTTCGCTCCGGTGTGATGCCAGACGACGGCCGCAATCGACAGAGCGCGCAGACCGTCGAGGGACCCAAAGGTGCGGGTTGCCTGGAAGCGCGCGAGCCCGATTTCCGCCGGCGATTCAGGCATGGAGCGTAGGTAGCCTTTCCCGGCTCAGGCGTTGCGAGGGCGGCTGCCGATACGTGCCCCGTGCTCAAGCATCGATCGACGCGCGCCCGCAAGGGAGGGGTTCAGGCCATTCCTGCGCCCGCCTCGGTTGCAGACGGTGCATCGGAATGACGGCCCCGGTGCGCGATCCCTTCCCTGCTGCGCCGAACGTCTCGGCCTACGTCCCCAGCGCGGACGTCGATCAGAGCTGCCATTACCTGGCCGCCAAGCTCGAGGCGGAGCCGAGCTGGGCGGGCATCTGCGGCCCGGCGGGCGTCGGCAAGACGCTGCTCCTGCGCCTGGTCGCCCGGCGGCTCGGTGCGCGCTTCACCCCCGTCTTCGTGCCGAGCGCGCAGCTCGAGCCCGCCGAGCTCGACCGCTGGATCCTCGCGCAGCTCGGAACGCCCGCCGGCTCCGACGCCAAGGCAGCCTGCCGCGCGCTCTCCACCGCGGGCCGGCCCCTGCTGCTCGCGATCGACGAGGGCCAGCACGCATCGCGCGAGCTCGTTCGCCACCTCGAGTCGCTGTGTACGGCCGAGCTCGGCGCGCGCGGAATCGTCGCCTGGAGCGAGGAACCGGGCAGCCGCCCGCCCGCGCCCCTCGCCCACTGCCCCGCACGCGTGTTCGTCGAAGCCCTCGAGCTCGCGGCAGTGCCCGGCTACGTGCGCGCGAACCTGGACCGCGCCGGCGCAGAGCCCGAGCTGCGCGCGGTGCTCGCAGGCCACACGCTCGATCGCATCGCGCTCGCGAGCGGCGGCAACCCGCGCGCGATCCAGCGCCTCGCCGACGCCGAGCTCGCCGCGCATGCCTGGCGAGCGCGGCGCGGAGCGCCGCTTCGCCTGCGTTCGGACGCACCCCGGATCACGAGCAACGCCCCCCGCTCCGCGCGCGACGCGGCCGGTCGCGTCGAGGCGGGCAGCTCCGGCCGCCGCCGCTCGCTGCTCGCGGCGGTCGCCGTGGCCGCCGCACTGCTGGCCGCCGCTCTGCGGCTCTGGCGCTGAGGGTTCAGCGTCGCAGCGGGCGCGCCGATAACGAGCCGCATGACCGATCGCCTGCTCCAACCGATCCGCTCGGCGCGCGATCACGAGCCGGACCTCGAACCCGAGATCGACGCCTTCGTGTTCAGCCTCGGCGAGCTCGTGGATTCGTTCCAAGACGCAGAGGCCGCCGGTGCCGTCGCGACGCTCGAGCAGCTCGCCGTGCGGCTCGAAGAGCGAGCGCGCGAGCTCGGCTACGAGCCCGTCGCGAGCAGCGCGCAGCGCGTCCGCAGCGCATGCAGCGAGCGCAGCACCGAAGCCCTGCGGAAATCGGTGTTCGATCTCACCGAGATCACGATGCGCGTGCGCCGGGGCCATCGCAGCGCCGCGGTTTAGGGCTACAGGAACTCCCAGAGCGGCAGCGGCCCTAACACCACGAGCGCCCAGATCGCCGCGTTCGCGGTGGCGTGTGCGACGACGCAGGCCCCGAGCTGCCCGCGCCAGTGAAGCCACGCGTTGAGCGCGATGCCCGTCGGCAAGGCGACCCACCACTCCCAGGGCGCGTGCGTGAACGTGAACCAAAGCGCGGTCACCACGAACCCGCGCAGCGCGACGCGCGCGACGGGCAGCGTGCGGAAGTCGCCGCGTTCGAGCGTTTCCGCGAAGCGCATCAAGAAGCTGCGCACGAACAGCTCTTCGACGAAGGGCGTCACGAGCGCGAAGCCTGCGAGGCGCAGCGCGAGCGTCACGCTGCGCGTTCCCTCGCCCAACAACTCGGCGTCGAACGCGGCGCCGCGCGGGAGCGTCGGCCAGATCACGTACGGCCCCACCCAGAGCGCTGCGATCGCGACTCCCACTGCGACGTCGAGCAGCGAGGCTGCGCTGACGCGATGGCCGCGCAGCTCCGCGTAGGCGCCGCGCCGCCAGAACCATGCGAGCAGCAGCGCGGGCACGCCGACCCGCAACACGAAGGCCAGTCCTGCGAGGCCCGGTGCGCGCTCCTGGAGCTCCACGAGCGCGAGGAAGACGGCGTAGGGCACGAGGTATGGGAGGCTGCCCGCCGGCAGGAACGACATCACGCGGATTGTTACTGCAGCGCGCGGCGGCGCATCAAGCGCAGCGCTGCAAGCGCCGTGGCCGCTAGCACGAGCAGCGTCCGCGGTGGTTCGGGCACGGCAGAGGCAGTGGCTGCTGCGGGCGGCGCATGCCAGCCGCGCTCGAACGCGGGCTCTGCCGGGCCCTGCGGTCTCACGAATTCAAAGGCGCTCGCTTCCTGGGTGAGCTCGCGCGGCGCAGCGGAACCCGCGCGGGGCGGTGCCATGGACGCGCGCGCCGTGGGCGCATGTGCGGTCGTTGCCGCACTCAGCACCGCGAACGCCGTGAGCGTCAGCCCGAGCTGCCTTCCGCGCATCGCTTCCCCGCCTCTGCTGCGGGCCGCAGGCTGCGGCCGCGCGAACCAGATCGGAGCGTGTTGCCGGTTGCTTGAGGGGTCTTGCCGGCCGCTTACGAGCGCGGAACCCGCTGCGCCGCCCCGGGGCCGAGGGCGCCCTGCAGCGTGGTAATGCATTCGTCCGACACCTCCGCGAAGCGTGGCGTCGGGAATTGCTCGAGGTTCGCATTCAGATCCGCCAATGCGGCCAGCAGATGAAGCGATGCGTGCCGCGGATCGCAGCCCAGCGCGGCGCAGTGACGCGCGAGCTCCCGACGAAGGGATCGCTGCGGGATTCGCGCCGAGCGCGCGAAGCGAACCAAGTCGTAGATCGGGAAGCCTTTGACCTTGCCTCCGGGCCAGTCGGAGATCACGAAGCGCTTCCACCAGCGCAGGTCGGCGCGGCCGTTCGTCAAGCGCGGCGCGATCAGGACATTGCCCATCCACAAGTCGCCGTGCATCAGTGTGAAGAGCGGCTGCCAAGTGCCGCGCTCGAGCTCGTCGTGCGCGCGCTGCGCGAGATTTCGCGTGAGGTCGCTGGCGGCGGAAAGGCGCGCGAGCGCTGCGAGCGGCTGGAGGAAGAGGCGCTCGACCTCCTCGCTGCTGGGCGCCGCGCGAGTCTCGCGCGCTACGTCACGCAACCAGCCGAGCACTTCCGGCGCGAGGAACATTTCGCTGAAGAGCCGCCGGACGCCGCGCTTCGCCACCGTCTGGCAGTGCGCGTAGAGAACGAACGTCCGATCGCCGCACTTGCCGGTCTCGGTGGGCACCAGGACCGCCGGACGCAGGCGCTCGCCGAGGATCGCGGTCGCTGCGCGCGCCCGATCTGCGGCGCGGAAGGCAAGGTCCCCTTCCGCCGAGCCCTCCAGCACGACCGCGATCGGCCGCGCTTCGCAGAGGACCAACGAAACCCGCGAAGCATCCGCGATGTCGGGCTTCTCGGAGATGGATTCGAAGCGAACCCCGGCTTCGGGCACCGAAAAATGCTTCGCGACTGCGCTCGCGACGGCTCGGCCCAACTCGGAATCTCTGCGCACGAGCCGAACTCCTGGGAGGAAAGCGACGGATTCTCATCGGGGCATCCGGAACAAAGCTGAACGACTTCGCCCTAATGGGCCCTGCGCGGACGACAGAGGAACCGAACGTCGCACGCTAACCGACCGAGGGATCTTCTCCAGACCACTCGACAGGCGACGCCCGCCCATCCCTGAGGAGCCTGCGTCGGCCGCGTGGTAGGGTGCCTAATCAAGCGATCGCGACGCGCACCGGGCGCGGCGCCCGCGTAGCGCGAGGATGTGGCGCCATGGATCGTGAGCCGGGCCCCGAGCTCGCCATCGTCGTGCCGACCTACAACGAGCGCGACAACGTGCGCGAGTTGCATCGCCGCCTCGAGCTCGCCCTCGCCGGCGAACGCTTCGAGTTGATCTTCGTCGACGATGACTCGCCCGACGGCACTGCAGACGTCGTCCGCGCGCTCGGGCGCGAAGACGCTCGCGTGCGCGTGCTGCACCGCATCGCGCGGCGCGGGCTCGCCTCGGCGTGCGTCGAGGGTGCTATGGCGACGAGCGCGCCCTTCGTGCTGGTGATGGACGGCGATCTCCAACATGACGAGACGATCGTCAAGGGCATGCTCGAGATCCTGCGCCGCGACGAAGCGGAGCTCGTGATCGGCAGCCGCTACACGGAAGGTGGCGGAATCGGCGACTGGGGCAGCCAGCGCGCGGCGATCAGTCGCTGGGCTACGCGCCTAATCAGTGTGATCGTTCCGCCGACCGTCACCGATCCCTTGAGCGGCTTCTTCATGGTGCGCCGCGAGCTGTTCGCGCGCTGCGTGCGAGATCTGTCCTCCATGGGCTTCAAGATCCTGGCGGATCTCCTCGCCAGCGCGGGGCCGCAGACGCGCGTCCGAGAGGTCGCGTTCCAATTTCGCGCGCGTCATGCCGGCACGAGCAAACTCGACAGTCTCGTCGCGTGGGAGTTCGTGCTGCTGATCGCGGACAAGCTGATCGGCCGCTGGATTCCCGTCCGCTTTCTGTCGTTTGCGGCAGTGGGGGGCTCGGGGATTCTCGTGCATTTCGGGGTCTTGGCGCTCCTTCTCGAGGGGCTCGGCGTCGC
>JANNKN010000412.1:0-2178 GCA_031396315.1 Deltaproteobacteria bacterium | reverse complement strand
GCTCACGCTCTGGGATCCGCCGCGACCGACTCTCTATGCGACTAGCGGCGACCTGTTCGCCCACGCCTGCACAGTCGCTACGGTGCTCGCCTCCTGCCTGGCATTCTTCCGAGGCCGCAAGTCGTCATGAGCGCACCGAGTTCTCCCCAACAACTGGATCGCATGGAGCTGGCGCAGCGCGCGAAGGCGCAGCGCGCTCGCTTCGACGACTACCGGGGGCGGCTTTGACGAGGCTTCGCTGCGCGCGCGGCTCGCGCAGCTCGAGGCCGACAGCGCGCGCCCGGATCTCTGGGACAACCGAGAGCGCGCGCAGAAGGTCCTCACCGACAAGCGCGGTCTCGAGCGCGAGCTCGCCGGGCTGAAGGCGATCGAGGAGGCGCAGAGCGACGCCGAGGTGCTGCTCGAGCTCGCGAACGAGGCGGGCGACGAGGAGACCGCGCGCGAGGCTGCCGAGAAGCTCGAGCTCGCGGCGAAACGCATCGAGGATGCCGAGCTGCAGCGCATGCTCGGCGGCGAGCACGACGCCGGCAACGCGATCATGACGATCACCTCCGGCGCGGGCGGCACCGACGCCGCGGACTGGGCGCAGATGCTGTTCCGCATGTATGGCCGTTGGTGCGAGAACCACGGCTACAAGGTCGAGCTGCTCGACGCGCAAGAAGGCGACGAAGCCGGCTTTCGCAGCGTCACGTTCACCGCCTCCGGTGATTATGCGTTCGGTTACTTGAAGGAAGAGTTCGGCGTGCACCGACTCGTGCGCATTTCGCCCTTCGACGCCCAGGCGCGACGGCACACCGCGTTTGCCAACGTGGTGGTGGTGCCGGAGCTCGACGACGAGGTCGAGGTCGAGATCGACGAGAAGGATTTGCGCATCGACACCTACCGCTCCGGCGGCGCGGGCGGGCAGCACGTCAACAAGACCGATTCGGCGGTGCGCCTCACGCACATCCCGTCGGGGCTCGTAGTGCAGTGCCAGAGCGAGCGCTCGCAGCACAAGAACAAATCGAAGGCGATGAAGGTGTTACGGGCGCGGCTCTACGATCGCGCGCTGCAGGAGCAGGAAGCGAAGCGCGCGGCGCTCGCCGGCGAGAAGGCCGACGTTTCGTTCGGCAGCCAGATTCGCTCCTACACGCTGCACCCGCAGCAGCGCGTAAAGGATCACCGCACCGACGTCGAGATGGGCAACGCCATGGGCGTGCTCGAGGGTGACATCGACAAGTTCATCCGCGCGTCGCTGCTGCAGAAGGCGACCGCGAAGAAGGCGTCATGAGAGAGCAACGCGCCGCAGGCGCCGCGCAGCGAGCCGAAGGCGAGCGAAGCCCAACCCGGAAGGCGCGAAGGACGAGACGGTGAGCGACCAGGAACTCCAAGCGCGGCGGGAGCGGCTCGAGAAGCTGCGCGCCGCGGGCGTCGATCCGTTTCCCGCGCGCACCGGCGCGCATGAGCGCGTGCGCGACGTGCGCGCGGCGCACGACGCGAAGAGTGCGGAGCAGCTCGACGCGGAGAAGCCCGAGGCCGCGATCGCGGGCCGCGTCCGCGCGACGCGTAGCTTCGGCAAGCTGCTGTTCGTGACGCTCGGCGACGACGGCGCGCAGCTCCAGGTGAGCGCGCGGCGCGGCATCGCGTCCGACGAGACGTTCGCGTTCGTGAAGCAGCTCGACGTCGGCGATTTCGTGCGGCTCGCGGGCGTCATCTGGCGCACGCAGAAGGGCGAGCTCACGCTCGACGCGCGCAGCGGCGAGATGCTCGCGAAGGCGCTGCGCCCGCTGCCCGAGAAGTGGCACGGCTTGGTCGACGTCGAGGCGCGCTATCGCCAACGCTACCTCGACCTGCTCTCGAACCCGCGCGCTCGCGAGATTGCGCTGCTGCGCAGCAAGACGATCTCCTCGCTGCGCCGCACGCTCGATGCGCGCGGCTACCTCGAAGTCGAGACGCCGGTGCTGCAGCCACTCTACGGCGGCGCCGCCGCGCGCCCGTTCACGACGCATCACGAGAAATTCGATCAGAACCTCTACCTGCGCATCTCGGACGAGCTCTACTTGAAGCGCCTGATCATTGGCGGGCTCGATCGCGTCTACGAGATCGCGCACAACTTTCGCAACGAGGGCATCAGCCACAAGCACAGCCCCGAGTTCACCATGCTCGAGTGTTATCAGGCGTATGCCGACTACACGGACA
>JANNKN010000400.1:0-8546 GCA_031396315.1 Deltaproteobacteria bacterium | reverse complement strand
GCGCGATCTCGTAGGGCATGAGCTCACGCGCAGCGGCGAGGCGTTCCACGGCGCGGAGCGCGCGTTCGCGACGAGCGAGCTCGCCGCGCTGCCGCTCGCTCTCGTGCGCGAGCAACTGCGCGCGCTGCGTGGGCGGCGCCGCGAGGATCGCGCGAATCGTAGGCAGGCCCACATCGAGCGAGCGCAGCATCGCGATTGCGACCGCGTCGCGTGCCTGGCCGCGCGCGTAGTAGCGGTAGCCCGTGGCGCGGTCGACGAACGCGGGCCGTAACAAGCCCTCGTCGTCGTAGTGGCGCAGCGCCTTGATGCCGAGTCGGCATGCGCGCGCAAACTGGCCGATCGGCATCAGCGATTCGGGCTTCGCCATGCGCCGAGGCTACTCGCTCCGCTTGGGCGCGGCGGCGCCCTCGCTCACGCGTCGGCTGCACCCATCGGCGGCAGCCCCGGGTGGCGCGGGAGGTCGTCGTCGAGCGCGAGCCAACCAATGCGTTCGCGCTCCCACATGTGCAACTGCGGCGGCAGGCGTTCGGGCTCATCGAAGCTCGCGATCGTGAGGTCGATCAGGCCGGGCAGGAAGCTCGCCGTGAAAGAGAGCGTAGTTCCGCAGCGCCCGCAGAAGCCGCGTTCCACGCCAGGCGACGAGGGATAGATCGCGAGTGCGCCGCTCTCGAGCCCGAAGCTGCCGAGGGGGAACATTGCCCACGCGACGAGCGGCGCGCCCGCGGCGCGGCGGCAGAGCGAGCAGTGACACAGCGTCGTGACGATTGCTGCGCCGCGCACGCGGTAGCGAATGCCTCCGCAGAGGCATCCCCCCGTCAGTTCGGTGGAGCGGGGGTTCTGGTTCAGGTCACTCACCGAGTGTCCTCCCGTTTCGAATGCAGGCTGCCGCAGCCAGCAAGATCGAGCCTCCCCTCAGAGGAGGGTCAAGAGGCTCCTGAGAAAGGACGAAACATCCGCGATGGAACTGGTTTGGCTCGGGTTCGGAGCGTTCTTCGTGGTGTCGCTGGCGGTCGGCGTCCGCCTCGTCGCGCTCGCGGTACGGACCGGGCACGCGCCTGAGCTGCTGATCGGCCTCGGAGTACTCGGGATCGGTCCCGTCGGCTTCGGCCTGCAGACGCTCGCGGGGCTCGCGGGTGGCTACGAGCTCGCGGAAACGCTCGCCGCCACGGGCGCCTGCGCGACCGCGATCGGCATTTGGGCAAAGCTCACGTTCAATCAGCTGGTTTACCGCCGCGAGAGCCGCGCTGCGTTGGTCGCAACCGGGGTGCTCGCCCTCGCGGTGGCGGCGCATCTGCTCGCGCAGCCGCTGCTCGGCAGCTTCATCGACGCAACCCGCGACATCCCGCTGATGGCCGCGCGCGGTGCGCTCCAATCCATCGCGCTCGGCTGGGGGAGCGCCGAAGCGTTCGTGTACTGGGCTCGCCTGCGCAAGCGCGCGCGCCTCGGGCTCGCGGATCCCGTGCTGGTCAATCGATTCCTGATGTGGGCGATCTCGGCCGGCGCAGCTGGGCTCGGCACCGCGACCGGCGTCGCCGCATCGCTCGCGACCGGCGCGAGCCCGCTCGAGCTGCCCGCGATCGTCGCGAGCTCGTCTGCGCACGGCTTCGTAGCCGCGATCGGCATGTGGCTCGCATTCGCGCCGCCGCGGGCTTACGTCGCATGGGTCTCGGGCCGCCGCGCCAGCGCCTGACGGACTCCGTTGGCGGGCTGCTGTCGCGGCTCTGGCTTGTTGATACGGTCGCTACCGCCGGCAACAACCCTCCAAGGAGCCCCCATGTCTTCCCTTCGCAACGTGGTCCTCGTCGATGGCGCGCGCACCGCATTCGCACGCGGCGGCAAGGGAAAACTCGTCGCCACGCGGCTCGACGATGTTGGCGGCCAGGTGATCCGCAGGCTGCTCGACCGCAATCCGAAGGTGAAGGATTCGATGATCGAGGACGCGGGCCTCGGCAACGTGGGCGGCTACGGCGAATTCACGGGCCTCGGCGTAATGGCTCGCCTCGCGGGCCTCCCGCTCGAGACGTGCAGCTTCAACTCGAACCGCCAGTGCGGCTCGTCGATGGAGACGCTGCACCGCGTAGCGATGGCGATCATGGTCGGCTCGATCGACTGCGGGCTCGCGCTCGGCGTCGAAAGAATGGGACGCGGCCTCGGCGGCGGGCCGCAGATTCCGCCGACGCGCGTCACTAAGCTGAACCCGCGTTGGTTCCAGATGAACGACGTTCAGAAGCGCATGGCGCACGACCATGCCCAGACCTTCTCGGTGCCGTTCCCCGACTACGTGCTCAACTCGCCGCCGCTGCAGGCGATGGTGC
Organism: Deltaproteobacteria bacterium; assembly: GCA_031396315.1. Classification (GTDB taxonomy): domain Bacteria; phylum Myxococcota_A; class UBA9160; order UBA9160; family UBA6930; genus VGRF01. The sequence continues at coordinate 6,231 of JANNKN010000400.1, read as the reverse complement.
AGACCGCGCAAAACGCCGCGGAGTGTTACGGCCTCGGCCGCGCCGAGCTCGACGCGTTCTCCGCCGAGAGCCACCGCAAGGCGCACGCCGCCACCGAGGCGGGCATCTACAAGGACGAGATCGTGGCGCTCGAGGTCGAGGACCCGGTGTTCGATGCGCAGGGCGGCTGGGTAGAGGCCGAGACGGGCCCGAAAGTGACGTTCGACCGCGACGAGTGCATTCGGCCCGAAACCACCGCCGAGAAGCTCGGCGCGCTCCCGCCCGTGAAGGGCGTGATCAGCTTCGGCGGCAAGGAGATCGTCATCACGGCCGGCAATTCGTGTCCGACCAATGACGCCGTCTCCGCGGTGCTGGTGATGAGTGAAGAGCTCGCGCGCAAGCTCGGCCTAACACCGCTCGCACGCATTGTCGGTCTCGGCGTCGGCGGCGTGAAGCCGCAGGTGATGGGCCTCGGACCGATCCCGTCGACGAAGAAGGCGCTGAAGCACGCCGGCATCGGCTCGGAGAAAATCGACCGCGTCGAGTTCAACGAGGCGTTCGCTGCGCAGGTGATCCCGAGCTGCAAAGACCTCGGGATCCCGCTCTCGAAGGTGAACGTGAACGGCGGCTCGATCGCGCTCGGCCACCCGCTCGGTGCGACGGGTGGGCGCCTCGTCACCACCGTCGCGAAGGAACTGCGCCGCTCGAATACGCGCTACGGGCTCGCGACGCAGTGCATCGGCGCCGGCATGGGCATCAGCACGATCCTCGAGCGCATGGACTGAGTGCAGGCGGCGCGTCGCCGCGCGCAGCGAGCCGCAGGCGAGCGGAGCCGCGCGTCAACGGGCGTCAGGGCGCTCGAAGGGCCAGCGCAGCTGAGCGCCCCATCCTTCGGGGACGGGATCGCTCGCGATTCCGTAGCGCTCGGGGAATCCACCCGGCAGCCAAGCGGTCCCGAACACGCGGTCGATCCACGGCAAGTGCACGGCGAAGTTCTTGTCGGGGGGCGCCTCGGCGTGGTGCCAGTGATGGAACTCGGGCGTCGCGAAGACCCAGCGCAACGCGCCGACGCGAAGCCGCACGTTGGCGTGCAGAAACACAGCCTGGAACGAGACGAGCACCAGGTAGATCGCGAGTGCGCGCTCGCTGAAGCCGAAGAAGAACAGCGGCGCGAAGCCCGCGGCCCGGGTGACGATCACGTCGACGAGGTGCAGCCGCGAGCCCGCGAGCCAGTCCATCTCGCGCGCGGAGTGATGGATCGCGTGGAAGCGCCATAGTGTCGGGAAGGCGTGGAAGGCGCGGTGCGTCGCGTACTGGACGAGGTCCGCACACAGGATTGCCCCCGCGACTTGCAGCGCGAGCGGCTGCGCGGCGACCGCGCTTTGCAGCCGCGAAGACGCCAGCGCGCCGAGCAGCAACGTCGCGGGCGCGATCGTCAGCAATGCGAGCGCGCCCACTAATAAGTGGCTCACGAAGAAGTGCGCGAGGTCGGTGCGCCAGCCCGCGCGCAGGATGCGCTGATCGCGCCGCAATGCAAACGCGCGCTCGAGCGGAACGAACAAGAGCGCCAGAGCGAGTAGATCGAGCACGAACCAGTCGAGCCCCAGGTGCGCGGAGCGGCCCACCGAACGCGTCTCGACCCAGGCACCGCCGAGCGCGATCGCGCTGCCGGCGAGCACGAGACCCGTCAGGCCAGCGCCGCGGTTGCCGAGGAGGACGGCGAGCGCTCCGAAGGCGAGCGCGAGCAGGAGCGCTACGAACAGCACGGCGCGGAGCAGATCGAGCGGATAGAGCGCGCGCAGCTCGGGCGTCGTCAGCAGCTCCGGGAAGCGGAAGCAGAGCACCGCGAGTAACGCGAGCCCGCCGAGCGCGATCGAGAGCGCGCCGGAGAGGCGGCCGTCTCCGATCCGGAATTCCGGCTCGGCCCGAATCGGTTCAGCGCCACGCTGAGTCGTCACGCGGGATCCACCCGCGACGCATCGTCCGGTGCGCTCCGTGCCCTGAGCGCTGCGCCCGCGGCATCCGCCATTCGAGCTGGCTCGAGGTCAGCCCTGTGGCGCTGAGCCGCCGTCGTTCTTTTCGTCGTCCGGCTTCACGCGCCCCAGGTACTCGGGCAGCTCGATGCCGGCCATCTTCGCGATCTCCTGGAGCGGCGGGAGGCTCGTCACGAGGCTCGAGAGAAAGCTCGCGGTCGATGACCCCTTGCCGTTCTGGGCGCCGGAATCCCAGACCGTGATCTTGTCGATCTTCAGGCCCTTGATCGCTTCGACCTGCTTGGCGACGACTTCCTCGAGCTTCTCGATCATCAACAACGTCGCGGCAGAGCGCGCGTCGCCGGAGCTGCGCACGAGCGCCTCGTAGCCCGCGGCCTTGCTCTCGAGCACCTGCCGAATGCCGCGCGCCTCGGCCTCGTACTTCATCAGGATTGCATCGGCCTCGCCGCGCGCGTGGCGGCGGATGCGCTCCGCCTCGGCTTCCGCAGCAATTTCGATCTTGCGCCGCTCGATTTCCTGGCGCACGACTTCGACCGCAGTCAGGCGTTCGGTCTCCGCCGACGCCTGCGCTCGTTGGATCTCGACCTGCGCGGTCAGGCGGGCGACTTCGCCGCGCTGCAGCGCTTCTGCCTCGCGCTGCGCCAGCGTCGCGTTGGCCTGCGCGATGTCGGCCTTCGCGGTGTTCTCGCCCTTGATCGCCTCGGCTTCCTGGCCTTGAACGAATACGCGCTGGTCCGCCTCGGCGGCCTTCTTGCCCTTCTCCGCCTGCGCCACGTTCTCCGCGACGCGCACCGTCTTTTGGCGCACCGCCTCCGCCTCACCGATCGCAGCGGTAGATTCCTGTTGCTGCACGAACACGCGCTGATCCGCCTCCGCCGCCTTCTTGCCCTTCTCGGATTGCGCGACGTTCTCCGCGACCTTGATCGTCTGCTCGCGCCGGTTCACCGAGTTGCCGATCTCGCCAATCTTGTCCTGCTCCGAGACATCCACCTTCGCGCGGTTGATCGCCTCGCTGGCTGCCTTGCGGCCGATGCTGTCGATGTACTCGGATTCGTCGGTGATGTCCGTGATGTTCACGTTGATCAGGTAGAGGCCGATCTTGTTGAGCTCGGGCTCGACGTTCGAGCGGATCGCGATCAGGAAGCTCTCCCGGTCTTGATTGATCTGCTCGATCGTGAGCGAAGCGATCGTGAGCCGCAGTTGGCCGAAGATGATCTCCTTGGCCATCGACTCGATGTCGGCTTGCTCGAGCCGCAACAAGCGTTCGGCCGCGTTCGTCATGATCGACGGGTTCGTGCTGATGCCGATCGTGAAGGTGCTCGGCACGTTCACGCGGATGTTCTGCAGCGAGAGCGCGCCCTGCAGCGGGATCGCGATCGTCATCGGTGTGAGCCGCAGGAACGCGTAGTCCTGCACCAGCGGCAGAATCAACGCGCCGCCGCCGTGAATGCAGCGCGCGGATTGGCCGGTGCCCACGCGGCCATACACCACGAGGATCATGTCCGACGGACAGCGCTTGTAGCGCGACGCGAAGAACAGTAAGGACGTGAACAGCACGAACACGAGCGCGAGCGCGGCCAGCGCGAAGAATCCGTTGGCGAACAGGAATTCCATGAGGTTCCTCCCGAGTCGAGTTGAGGGGAAGCGGAGCGCGGCTGCGATTAGGCCGCCGGCAACGCCTCGACGACGAGTTGGCTCGCGCGCACGCCGACGACGCGCACTGCGCGTCCCGTCGCGATTTCGCCGCTGCCGCTGGCCTGGGCTTCGAAGATGCCGAGGCGGCCTTGGACGTTCACCTGCACCTGACCGCCGGAGCCGGGCTTGAGCGTCAGGTAGACGACGCCTTCCTTGCCGACGGCCTGCGCAAGGTCGAGCGTGCCACTGGATTGCAAGCCCATCATCAGCGAGAACATTTTGCCGACGGCCCACATCGAGGCGAGGCCCGCGGCCAGCGCGATCGCGACGGAGAGCTGCGGATTCAGCGCCGCTTCGCGCGTCAGCGCGAGGCCAACCAAGCCGAAGATCATCAAGAACGCGGCGATGCCTTGGATCGACAGCAGCCGCGTGCCGGCGTCGCTGTCGCTGTGGGTTGCGCCGCCGGCGTGATCCGCGCTGATGTCGTGATCGCCGCCGAAGCTGTGGTCGTCGCCAATCCCGAGCAGCATCAGGATCGTGCGCACGGCGAACACCGCGCCGCCGGCCACCGCCGAGAAAACGTAGAGCGAGTCGAGCACCGTCTTCTCTCCCAGGCACGCTTCGTTCCGCCCAACAATAGGTCGCGCAGAGCTCCGCCGTCTACGACAATCGGTACGAGTCCGGCGGACGGGCTCATTCGTCCGCGATCGCGAAGCGCTCCTGATAAAACTGCAGCGCACGCCGGCGCTCGTTCGCGTCGACGCCGAAATCCTCGAGCCGATACGCGACGGTGCCGTGCTTGCCGCGTGGATTCGCTGCCACGTACGCCGCGATCGCGGCGCGCCCGGCGACGGTGAGCGGCTGCTGCGCGAACTCGTACACGCGCTCGACCGTCGCGAGGTCGTCCCGCATGAACTCACTGAAGGCGACGTCGAAGGTCTGCCGCACCGGCAGCAGCGCGCGCTGCTCCACCGACGCCCGCAACAAGTCTTCGACCCGCGCGCTCCATTCGCGCCCGACTCGATGCGGATCGAGGTTGCGCCCATTCATGCGCTGGCCGTACGCGAGCATCGTGAGCAGCGAGACCGTGATGCGCAGCGGATCGCGGTGCGTCTGCACGAAGTACGCATCGGGAAACACCGTTACGAGCGGCCGGATCTGCTCGAGATGCTGGGGAGACTTCAGCGCCCAGCGCTTCGGCCCGCGCAGCCACTGGAGCACCTTGAGCACACGCGCGAGGTAGCGGTAGGCGGGGGTCTGATCCGTCGCCTTGTACCACTCGCGATAGGTCGGGATGCGGTAGGCGGACTCGAACAGCATCGTCGAGAAGTCGATCGCGAGCAGCTGAATCTCTTCGTGGGTCGAATCCGACGTCATCTCGTGCATGCGTTTGAAGTGCGGCATCGCGTAGTCCTGAAAACGCAGCGCCTGCTCGCAGCGCAGCCGGCGCGGATCGCAGCCGTCCTTGCCGGGCCGCTCGCGAGGGTCGGCGACCGGCTCGAGCGATTCCCAATAAGGGAGCGAGCGCCACGCCGGATCCGCGCTGATTAGGTTGTGCAGGTGCGTCGTCCCGGTGCGCGGCAGGCCGGCGATGATGAGCGGGCGCGGGGTGCGCTCGCCGAGGATCTCCGGGTGGCGCTGGATCAGGTCCTCGATGCGCAGCCGGTTCGCGAGCAGCCCGACGAGCAAGCTCCGCGTCGCGTAGAAGCCGAAGCCCGACAGATCGGCCTCGCGGCGGATCGCTGCGACGAGCACATGGAACGGTTCACGCCACGAATCGGGGCCGAAGCGGGTGAGGCCCGTCCGCTTCTGAGCCGCCTCGATCAACGCGCCGGGCTCGAGCGAGAGGAGCGCGCGCAGCAGCGGCCGGCTCGCGTTCGCGAGACGCAACGGCAGGGGGAAGCGAGGGCGAGCGTAATCGGTGATGTGGACGGCGTCGCTCAAGCGCGCTTCGACTCCGTGAGGCGGGCGACCGTAGCAGCGCGGTTAAGCTGGCTGGCGCGCGCGAGGAGGCGAGATGACGGCGAAGCCCATCACGATCGGGATCCTGATCTTCGACGACGTCGAGGAGCTCGACTTCGTCGGCCCGTGGGAAGTCTTCGGTGGCCTCTTCAAGTTCTCGCCGGAGATGGGCCGCGCCGTTTTGATCGCCGAGCAGGCGGGGACCGTGCAGTGCAACAAGGGCATGCGCGTGATCGCCGACTGCAGCTTCGACGACGCGCCGCCGCTCGACGTGATCCTCGTGCCAGGCGGGCAGGGCACGCGGCGCGAAGTCGACAACCCGCGTCTGATCGAGTGGCTGCGCAAAGCCGGCGCGCAGTGCACGTGGGTGACGAGCGTTTGCACGGGCACGCTGCTGCTGCACGAAGCGGGCTTCGCGCGCGGGAAGCGCGTGACGACGCACTGGAACTTCGTGAAGACGCTGCAAGAGCGCGGCGACGTAACTGTGCTCGATGGCCCGCGCTACGTGCGCGACGGAAACCTGGTGACGGCCGCTGGCGTCTCCGCGGGCATCGACATGGCGCTTTGGCTGGTCGGCCAGCTCTGGACGCCCGAGATCGCGCGCCGCGTGCAGAAATACATCCAGTACGACCCGGCGCCGCCGTACGCCGCCGAGACCTGA
>JANNKN010000392.1:0-1494 GCA_031396315.1 Deltaproteobacteria bacterium | reverse complement strand
CGAGGTGCCGATCACCTACTTCGCGGCGTGGTCGATCGGCGCAAGCGTGGTGCCCATCAACCTGGGCGAGGACGACGAGCGCATCGCTTTCGTGCTGCGCAACTCCGAGGTGTGCGCGGCACTCTTCCTGCCGAGCGCGCGCGAGCGCGCTGCAACGCTGCGCGACGCCGCGGTCGACGTGCGCTGGCACGACCTGAGCGCGCCAGCGCCCGCGACGCCGGAAGCTGCGAGCCCCCCGCCCACACCGCCGCAGCCCGAGGACGAGGCGCTGATCGTCTACACGTCGGGCACGACGGGTGCGCCGAAGGGCGTCGTGCTGACGCAACAGAACCTGCTCGCGGACGCACACGCGCTCGCGCTCTGGCACGGCCTCGGCGAGCGCTCGCGCCTGCTGTGCGTGCTGCCGACGCATCACGTGAACGGCATCCTCGTCACGCTGGTGACGCCGCTGCTCGTGGGCGCGAGCGTCGTGCTCACGCGCAAATTCCACGCGAGCACCTTTTGGGAGACCGTCGCGCAGGAGGGCGTCGAGATCGTGTCGGTGGTGCCGACGCTGCTCGCGTTCCTGCTCGAGGATCCGCGGGGCTGCGAGGGCCACGACCTCGCGCGCTTCCGGCATTTCATCTGCGGCGCGGGGCCCCTGACCGCCCTGCTCGCCGCGCGCTTCGAGGACCGCTTCGGCTTCCGCATCGTGCACGGTTACGGGCTCAGCGAGACGACTTGTTATTCGAGCATGCTGCCCGTCGGGCTCACGCCGGCCGCGCACCGCGGCTGGCTGCGCGACCACGGTTTCCCCTCGATCGGCGTGCCGCTTCCGCCCAACGAGATGGCGATCCACGATGCCGAAGGCAACGCGCAACCCGAGGGCGAGCGCGGCGAGATCGTGATTCGCGGCGTCAACGTGATGCTCGGCTACTACCGGCGGCCCGAGGCGAACGCCGAGACGTTCGCGCACGGTTGGTTCCGCAGCGGCGACGAAGGCTTCTTCCGGCGCGGCCCCGATGCGCGCAAATACTTCTTCATCACGGGCCGCATCAAGGAGTTGATCATCCGCGGCGGCGTGAACCTTTCGCCGTTCGAGATCGACGAGGTCTTGAACGCGATTCCAGGCGTCGCGCGCGGGCTCGCCGTCGGCTTCGAGAACACCTGGTACGGCGAGGAGGTCGGCGCCTACGTGATGCTCGAAGCGGGCGCGGTGCTCGATGAGGCGGCGATTCTGCGGGCGTGCCGCGAGCAGTTGCCGTTCGGGAAAGCGCCAAAGGTCGTGGTGTTTGGCAGCGATGTGCCGGCGACTTCGACTGGGAAGTTTCAGCGCGGGAAGCTCGTTTCGTTGTTCGCGGGGTTCAAGGATGTGCAGTACCGGGAGCGGTGAATAGTGAGGTGGGGCGGGCTCCGCAGCGGCGGCGGGGCCGGGGGCGGCTGCGGGCGATGGCTCGCTGGCGGCCCCTCGCTGAGGGGTCTCGGGCATTGCCATGCCAGCGTCGCGCCGGCGCG
>JANNKN010000382.1:0-1716 GCA_031396315.1 Deltaproteobacteria bacterium | reverse complement strand
GGTGCCGTGTTCTGCTTTCGCCTGCCCGGCAAGCCCGCGAGCACCGTGGCCGCGCGCAAACCCTTGACGGCCCAGGAGCTGCTCGTCGGCGCGCGCTTCGTCTGGAACAGCGAGCTGCGCCCGGTGTGGCCGCTGCTCGCGGGCGTCGGCCTCTTCTTCAGCGGCGCCTACAACGTGCTGTTTCCGATCATGGTGCGCGACATCTATCAGGGCGGCGTCGACGAGATCGGCATCCTGCTGTTCGCATTCCCCGCCGGCACCATCTTCGCCTCGGGCTTCTTGTTCTTCCGCGGCATTCGCCGCAAGGGCCGGGCGCTCGCGCTCTCGCAGATCCTCGGCGCGCTCACCGTGATCGGCTGTGGCGCGGGTGTGCCGTTCTGGGCCCTCGTCGCCCTCACCTTCGTGTGGGGCCTCGCAGGCGGAATCTTCATGACGACGGGCCGCGCACTCTTCCAGGAACGCGCGCCGCTTGCCGAGCGCGCGCGCGTCATGTCGGTGCATCAGCTCGCGATGGTGGCCTCGGGTCCCCTCGGAGCCTTACTGTCCGGCGCGCTCGGCGACGCGATCGGGCCGCTTGGGGCCGCCATCGCGCTCGGCGCATGCATGCTCGCGCTGGTCGGCGCAGTGATCGCAAACTCGAACGTCTGGCAGATGGAGTAACTCGTGTTTCGTTCCGAATCCTTGACGCGCGGCATTCGTGTCACCGTGCAATCCCGCTTCGAACCCGAGCGCTCGGACCCCGACGAGGGGCAGTGGTTCTTCTCGTATCACGTGCGCATCGCGAACGAAGGAGAGCACGTCGCGCAGCTCGTCTCGCGCCACTGGATCATCTCGGACGGCGACGGCAAGGAGCAGATCGTGCGGGGGCCGGGCGTGGTCGGCGAACAGCCCGTGCTCGAGCCCGGCGAAGCCTTCGAGTACACGTCGGGCTGCCCGCTGCCGACACCGGTCGGCAGCATGCGCGGCACGTACCGCATGGTGGCACCGGGCGGCGAGGCGTTCGACGCGGAGATCGCGCCGTTCGGGCTCGGCGAGCCGCGCGTCATCAACTAGAGGAGAGCGCATGACTTCGCTCACAGGCAAGACCGCCGTGATTACGGGCGCGAGCTCCGGCATCGGTCGCGCGACCGCCATCGAGTTCGCGAAGCGTGGCGCGCGGCTGCTGCTCGTTGGGCGGAACGAAGCGCGCTCACAGGAGACGCTGCAAGCGATCCGCGCAATCGCACCGAAGTGCGACGTCGAGGTGATTCGCGGCGACTTCGCGACACAGGCCGAGGTGACGCGCGTCGGCCAGGAGCTCGCGAAGCGCATCGACGCGCTCGATCTGCTGATCAACAACCACGGCGTCACGATGATGCGCCGCGAGCTCACACCCGATGGCTTCGAGTCGACCTTCGCGATCAACCACCTCGGCTACTTCCACCTGACGGGCCTCTTGCTGCCGAAGCTGCGCACGACGCCGGGCGCGCGCATCGTGAGTGTCGCGTCGGAGGCTCACCGCTTCGGCGCGCTCGACCTCGATGATCTCCAGAGCGAAAAGAAGTTCTCCGCGATGCGCGTTTACGGAAGATCCAAGAGCGCGAACATCCACTTCACGCGCGAGCTCGCGCGGCGCTATGGCTCGCCGCAGCTCACGATCAACTGCGTCCACCCAGGCGGCGTATCGACGAACCTCGGCGCCGGCCAGGGCCCGTGGCTCGATCTGCTGCACAAGCT
>JANNKN010000379.1:0-10560 GCA_031396315.1 Deltaproteobacteria bacterium | reverse complement strand
CGGTGCTCGAACGCTACGCGTACCTGCGCGCTCCCTACTTCCGGCTCGACAGCGAGACGAGCGGCCCGTGGTATCGGCTGCATGTGCGTCGCCAGATCCCGTTGGAAGACGCTGTGTGGACGGGGCTCGTCGAGCTGCTCCTGCTGAGCCTGCAAGCGCTCGTCGAGTCGGCGCTCGGACACGCGATGAAAGGTGCGGCGTTCGACGCGGACTACCCAACGCCGCCGCATGCCGGCCTGTACAGCGACGTGTTCCATGCACCGGTGACGTTCGGTCGGCAGGTTTCTTCCCTCGCGATCCCACTGCGCTGGCTTCCACTGGCTTGCCCGTTCGCGGATACCGCCCAACACCGCGCCGCGCTCGAGCGCCTCGAGGGTGCGGAGCGCAACCTGTGCGGCCCGCGCTTCATCGCCGCGCAGGTCGAGCGCGTGCTCGAGAGCGCGAGCGGCGCGCTGCCCACTCTCGACGAGGTGGCAACGCGGCTGCGGCTGTCGCGCCGAACTCTGGTGCGACGGCTCGAGGCGAGCGGTACGTCATTCCGTCAACTCGCGGACGCCCTTCGCAAGCGACGCGCAGCCGCGCTTCTCTCGGACCCGTCGCTCAGCGTGGGCGAAGTCGCGACCCATCTCGGATTCACCGACCTCGCCAACTTCGGCCGCGCCGCGCGGCGTTGGTTCGGCGCCTCGCCGCGTGGAGTTCGCAGCACGCGCGAGCCCGCCGCGCTTCGCCGCTGATCGATCCGCTGCGGCGCCTACTCGCTAGCGAGCGCGCAGGGCGCCGCTCGGGCATTTCACGCCCGCACGTCGATCTCGATCTCTCGCGCAAACACGAACGGCGTAGGGCCCGGCGCCAACAAGTTCGGCTCGTCTTCGCGCATGCGCGCGATCTCCGGGGATCGCGCAGCTACGAGCAGTGCCGCCTCGTCGTCGAACCACGAGAGCGCGACGCCGTCGTAAGGCGGAGTACGGCCCGCTCGATAGATGCCGAGCCGCGCGTGGCACTGGACGTAGCGCCGCTCGCCCGGCAGCGCGGCCGCGAGCCTCGCGTGCTCTTCGCGCCAGTACTTCTGGAACTCCTCGGGCGATCGATCCGAGCGCTTGCGCAGGCATCCGATCGACTTGATGCCATCAGGCGGAGCCGCGCCGTCGAGAACGACGACCTCATCGGTCAGCAGCACCTGCATGCTTGCAGGGTCGATGAAGTTCGCCTCGTCGGCGCGCACCGCGTGGTACTCGCCCGACTCGGAGAGCGCTCGCATCGCGCCAACGTCGTCGAACCACGCTTCCGCGACGCCGTCGAAGTCCGGTTCGCGGGAGCGGTAGCTCGAAATCAGCATGGGGTTCTGTACGTACCGTCTGAGGCCGACCTGGCGCACGACGAGCTCCGCGTGGCGGGTACGCCAGTGGCGCTGGAAATCCTCGACGGGCATCCCCGGCCGGCGCTTGAAGAACGCGATGAGCTTCACCAAGATCGAGCTCCCCTCACTCGTCCGTAACACATCCCTCGCTCGCGCTCTTCACGCTGCGGATGTACTTCGCGAGCGTGCCGCGCGTGGCCTTCAGCGGCGGTGCGATCCAGGCTTTGCTCCGCTTCGCAAGCTCCTCGCGCGGGACGAGCAGCTCCATCGTGTGCTTCTTCACGTCGAGCTCGATGCGGTCGCCATCGCGCACGAGCGCGATCGGTCCGCCCTCCTGCGCCTCGGGGCAAACGTGGCCGATGATGAAGCCGTGCGAGCCGCCGCTGAAACGTCCGTCCGTAATCAGCGCGACTTTGTCGCCGAGCCCGGCGCCCATCAGGATCGAGGTGGGCGACAACATTTCCGGCATGCCCGGCCCGCCCTTCGGGCCCTCGTAACGAATCACGATCACCGATCCGGCGCGGATCTGGCCCTGCTCTGCCGCCGCGACCAACTCTTCCTCGCTGTCGAACACTTGTGCGGGCCCTGAGAACTGGAGCCCTTCCTTGCCGGTGATCTTCGCGACGGCGCCATCGGGTGCGAGCGAGCCGCGCAGGATCTGGATGTGCCCGCTCTCTTTGATGGGGTCGTTCAGTGCGCGCACGACCGACTGGCCGGGTGTCAGGCCCGGCAGCTCGCGCAGGTTTTCGGCGAGCGTCTTACCCGTCACGGTCATGCAGCTGCCGTCGAGCAGTCCGGCCTCGAGCAGGAATTTCATCGCCGCGGGTGTGCCGCCGACTTTGTGCAGGTCTTCCATCACGTACTTCCCGCTGGGCTTGAAGTCGGCGAGCAGCGGCGTCTTGTCGCTCGCGCGCTGGAAGTCGTCGATCGTGAGCGAGACGCCGACGGCGCGCGCCATCGCAATCAGGTGCAGCACGAGGTTCGTGCTCCCGCCGAGCGCGATCGCGGTGACCATCGCGTTCTCGAATGCTGCGCGCGTCATGATGTCGCGAGGCTTGAGATCGAGCTCGAGCAGGCGGCGGATCGCCGCGCCCGCGCGCCGGCATTCGTCCTGCTTCTCGGGGGATGTCGCCGGGGCCGACGCGCTGTACGGCAGCGACATCCCTAACGCCTCGATCGCGGACGCCATCGTGTTCGCGGTGTACATGCCACCGCAGGCGCCGGCGCCGGGGCAAGCGTGCCGCACGATGTCGCTGCGTTCTTCCTCCGTGATTCGCTGCGCGATGAACTCGCCGTAGGACTGGAACGCGGACACGATGTCGAGCGGCGCGCCGGAGCGGCCGAAGCCCGGCTTGATCGTGCCGCCGTACACCATCAAGGAAGGGCGGTTCACGCGGCCCATCGCGATCAGGCAACCGGGCATGTTCTTGTCGCAGCCGGGGATCGAGACGTTGGCGTCGTACCACTGCGCGCTCATTACGGTCTCGATCGAATCCGCGATCAAATCGCGCGACTGGAGCGAGAAGCTCATGCCGTGCGTGCCCATCGAGATCGCGTCGGAGACGCCGGCCGTGAAGAAGCGCAGCCCGATCATGTCTGCGCTCGCAACGCCCTCGCGCACCGCGTCGGCGAGCCCGCCGAGATGCACGTTGCACGGGTTGCCGTCGTACCACATCGCGGCGATGCCGACTTGCGGCTTGTGCAGGTCGGCCTCTTTGAGCCCCACGCCGTAAAGCATGGCCTGCGAGGCGCCCTGCGCCTTTTCTTCGGTGATGCGCGCGCTGATGCGGTTGAGTTTCGTCGCCACTTTCGTCCCTCTCTCGAGAAAGAGCAGCCTATCATCGCGCACCTTCGGCTGCTGGGCGCTGCGGCGCGAGGAGACGCTGGATTCGCATGAGAACTCGCCTGCGCGCGCGCCGCGCTGGGTTGCTCGCGCTGACGCTTCTCAGTGTCGGCCCCGCGCTCGCGGTAGAGGCGTCGGCGGAGGGAGCGCCCGCCTACGCGCTGACGGAGAAGCGCGAACCCTGCGCCGCGCACGACCCTCTGCGCGCGCCGTACTTCGGCGACACGCACGTGCACACGGGCTACTCGCAGGACGCGAGCACCCAGGGCACGCGCACGACGCCGCGCGACGCGTATCGCTTCGCGCGCGGCAACGCGCTCGCGATCCAGCCCTGGCGTGCCGACGGCTCTTCGCTCCGCAGCGTGCAGCTCGATCGCCCGCTCGACTTCGCAGTCGTCACCGATCACGCCGAGCAGATCGGCGAAGTGCACATCTGCAAGACGCCCGGCGCGCCCGGCCACGATTCGCTCGTCTGCATGCTCTATCGCGGCTGGCCGCGCGCGGCTTTCTTCGTGATGAACTCCGCCTACTCGTCGGGCGGCGAGCGCTTCGACTTCTGCGGCGAGCACGGCGCGGGCTGCCTCGAAGCTGCCCAATACGTTTGGCGCGACACGCAGGCCGCTGCCGAAGAAGCCTACGATCGCAGCGCCGCGTGCCGCTTCACGAGCTTCGTCGGCTACGAGTGGACGAGTGGCGTCGACAACGGAAAGAACCTGCACCGCAACGTGATCTTCCGGAACGAGCGCGTGCCGAGCCTCCCGATCAGCACGATGGAGACGGGGCCGAACGCAGCGCAGCTCTGGGAGCAACTCGAGCGCGAGTGCGTGAAGGGCACGCCCGGCTGTGAGGTGCTCACGATCCCGCACAACTCGAACCTCGACGGCGGCTTGATGTTCCAGTCGGCGCGCGCGCTCGGCGCGGAGATCGACGCGAGCGAGGCGAAGATTCGCGCGCGCTGGGAGCCGCTGGTCGAGGTGATGCAGCACAAGGGCGACTCCGAGTGCTTGTTAGGGGGCGACACGACCGACGAGGCGTGCGGCTTCGAGAAGCTCCCCTACGACAACTTCGGCGGCCGCTACATGTCGTTCCGGCGCGAGCCCCCGGCGCGGGGGCAGTACGCCCGCGAGGCGCTGAAGCGCGGATTGGCGTCCGACGCGAAGCTGGGCGCGAACCCGTTTCGCTTCGGGCTGATCGCGAGCACCGACACGCACTTGGGGACGCCCGGCCTCGCAAACGAGGCTGCGTTCCCGGGCCACGGCGGAGCGGGGGCTGCCGATGCCGCGGTGTTGCCCGCCGGCTTGCCCGATGCCGTCGAGTTCGGCCCCGGCGGCCTCGCGGTGTTATGGGCCGAGCAGAATTCGCGCGACGCACTGTTCGCCGCGATGCAGCGCCGCGAGGCATACGGCACCAGCGGCACGCGCCCCGTGGTGCGCTTCTTCGGCGGCTTCGCGTTGCCGGATGACTTGTGCAGCGTTCCGGCGCTCGTCGCGCAGGGCTACGCCCACGGCGTGCCGATGGGCGGCGAGCTCCAAGCGACGCGCGCGAGTGCGGCGCCGCGTTTCGTCGTGCTCGCGACGAAGGATCCCGGCTCGCGTCTGGAACCGGGTAGCGATCTGGAGCGCGTACAGATCGTGAAGGGCTGGCTCGACGCGGCGGGCGCGACCCACGAGCGCGTGCTCGACGTCGCCGGCGGGCCGAACGGTGCGAGCGTCGACACGCAAACGTGTCGGACGCGCGGGCGGGGTCATGCGCGCCTGTGCTCGGTGTGGCGCGACCCGGAGTTCGACGCGAGCGAGCGTGCATTTTACTACGCGCGCGTGCTGGAGAACCCGAGCTGCCGCTGGAGCCAGCGCGTGTGCATCGCGAAGCGGGTCGACTGCGCGAGGCCCGAGACGGTCGGCGAAGGCCTCGAAGGCTGCTGCGCCCCCGAGCATCGGCCCACGATCCAGGAGCGCGCGTGGACGTCGCCGATCTGGGTGAGCCCGGAGTGAAGCGCCCGCTGCTGCGCTTCGTGTTGCTCGGCACGGCGCTGTTCGCGCTCGATCGCACGTTTGGCGAGCGCATGGGCGCAGAGCCGCCCTTCCCGGCCGGTACGGCGGTGAGCGACGACGAGCTGCTGCTGCACGAAGCCGTCGCGCGCGGCTTCCATGCGACCGACACCGTGGTGCGTCGGCGGCTCGCGATGAATCTCGCGTTCGCGGAGGGTGAGCGCGGGCGCAGCGAGGACGCACTCGTGCGCGAAGCCCTCGCACTCAGCATGCACGAAAGCGACCTCGTGGTGCAGCGGCGGCTCGTGCAGAAGATGCGGCTCGCGATCGCCGACGCAGCGCGCTTGCACGAGCCGAGCGCTGCGGAGCTGAGTGCCTACCTCGCGGCGCACCGCGCGCGCTGGACCGAGCCAGCGCGCGTGCGCGCGACCCAGCTCTACTTCGCGACGCGCGCGCGTGCAGAAGCCGTGAGCGCGCAGCTGCCAGAGAACCCCGCCGGCGCGCTCGCGCTCGGCGAGCCGCTGCCCTTCGCCGCGCGGATGCCTGCGCTCTCGCAGGACGAGCTCGCGCGGCAGCTCGGTACGGCGTTCGCCGGCGCGGTGTTCGCGCTCGCGCCCGGCGCTTGGAGCGGAGCCATCGAATCGAGCTACGGCTTCCACCGCGTGTTCGTGCACGAGCGCGTCGCTGCACGAGAGACTCCCCTCGCGGTGGTGCGCGGCGAGGTGCGCGAGGCCTTGCTCGCCGAGCGCGGCGCAACCGAGGTCCGGCGCGCGCTCGCGGACCTCCGCGCGCGCTACCGCCTCGCGCCCGAGGCTGCGCCATGACGGGGGCGTTCCAAGGCTTCAAGTTTTCGTGGAACGTCCTCGCGCTCCTGCTCACGCTCGGCTCCGCACTCCCGGCTGCCGCGCACAATCTCGCGCCCGCGTATCTCGAGCTGCGCGAGCTGGCGGGCGGCGCGGTCGCGGTGCTCTGGAAGCAGTCCGCGCTCGTGCCGCGCGGCGTGCGGCTCGAGCCCGCCCTGCCTTGCCCCGATTCGAGCGCCCCGAACACGCGTCTGGTTGGCGAAGGTGTCGTGCTCGAATGGACGCTCGCGTGCGCGCACTCGCTCGTCGGGCAGCGCGTCGCGGTGAATGGCCTCGCCGGCAGCGGCACCGACACGATCCTGCGCATCAGCCTCGCCGACGGGCGCGAAGTGCGCGCGATTCTCAGCGCCGCGGCCCCCGCGCTGATCGTGCCGGAGCGTGAGAGCGCGCGCGCCGTGGTCGTCGCGTATGCGCGGCTCGGCATTTCGCATCTCTTTGGTGGCCTCGACCACCTGCTCTTCGTCGCGGGCCTCGGCTTGTTATTGGGCGCCACGCGGCAGCTGCTGATCGCGATCACCGCCTTCACCGCGGGCCACAGCGCGACGCTCGCGCTCGCAGCCCTCGGCTTCGTGCGCATGCCGCAGGCCGCTGTCGAGGTCGCGATTTCGGCCACGATCGTGGCGCTCGCGCTGAGCCTCGCGCGGTCGCGTGCAGTCGTGGACCCACCGCCCCTTTCCGGCATCGCGCTGCGACCGGCCCTGCTGCCGTTCGCGTTCGGCTTACTCCACGGCCTCGGCTTCGCGGGTGCGCTCGGCGCGCTCGGGCTGCCGCAGCACGCGATCCCCCTCGCGCTCTTCGCATTCAACCTCGGCATCGAGCTCGGCCAGCTCGCGTTCGTCGGCTTGCTGCTGACGTTCGCGCTCGCTGTCGCGCGGGCGCGCGCGGTTCTGTTCGCGACGCCGCCGCGGCTCGCGCTCGCACACGAGGCTGCCGCTAGCGCGATCGGCGCGCTCGGCATGTTCTGGTGTCTCGACCGCGCGGTGGGCTGGCTCTTCCCGTAAGTTGTGCCGCCCGCCCCGCACTGGAGAACTCGATGGCCCGCGTGAAACCGTTCCGCTTCGGCGTTCAGCTCGCGTCACTCCCGCCGAATGATTGGGCGCAGCGCGTCCGCCAGATCGAGAGCTGGGGTTACGACTCGATTCTCTGGCCGGATCACTTCTTCTTCCCCGAGTGGGATCCGATCGTCGCGCTCTCGGCGGTTGCGGCCGTCACCACGCGCATCAAGACGGGCACGCTCGTGTATGGCATCGACTACCGACACCCGGTCGTGCTCGCGCGCGCGGCCGCGACGGCGCACGCGTTGTCGGGTGGCCGCGTCGAATTCGGCATCGGCGCCGGCTGGACCGAAGCCGACTACGCCGAGGCGGGCTTGCGCTACGACGCCGCGGGCGTGCGCGTCGATCGCCTGGAAGAAGCGCTGCACGTGATTCGAGGCATCTGGTCGAAGGAACGCACCACCTTCGCGGGCACGCATTATCAGGTGAATGGCGCACAGCGCGCGGTCGAGCTGCCCTCCGTGCCGAAGGTCCTGATCGGTGGCGGCGGCAAGAAGGTGCTCGGCGTCGCCGGGCGCCACGCCGACATCGTCGGCATCAACCCCAAGGTGGCGGAAGGCAAGATCACGGCGAGCGCGGCACGCGACGGCATGCTCGAGCGCACGCGCGAGAAGATCCGCTGGGTGCAGGAGGCCGCCTCCGCAGCGGGCCGCGATTTCGCGGCGCTCGAGCTGAACGCGCTCGTGTTCGGCACGGTGCTCACCGACGACGCGAAGCCCGCGCGCGAATTCCTCGCCAAGCAATCCGGGATGAGCGTCGAAGACGTCGCCGCTTGCCCGCTCTATTTGGTCGGCTCGGCGCGCGAGATTCAGGACACACTGCTGCGCCGCCGCGAAGAGCTCGGCTTCAACTACATCGTGATCCAGGGCCGCGACTTCGGGCTGCTCGAGCGCTTCGCGTCCGAAGTCGTTGCGCCGCTCATGCAAGCGGACGCGCGATGACGAAGCTCGGCATCGACTTCGAGAACACGGACCGCACCTGGTGGGACGCTGGCGGCGCGGATCTGTGGGAAGGCATTACGGGCGACCGCGATGCGGGCTCGATCGTGGTCGATGACGACCTCGCCGCCTCGTGGCTCGTCACGGCGGCGACGCTCCCGGGCTGGGCGACCGGGCCCGAGTACGCGCCCCACCCGGTTCGCTCGAATTCGCTCAGCGCGGATGACCCGGACGCGTGAGCTCTGAGTCAGTGCACGAGCTGGCCACCGAGGCCGGACTCTGGAGGAAGAAATGACACTCGTAGACCGCGTGAATGACGAGATGAAGGCCGCGCTGAAGGCGAAGCAGCCGGAGCGACTCTCGGCGCTGCGGAACATTCGTGCAGCCTTCCTCTACGAGATGAAGAAGGACGGTGCCGACACCCTCGCGGACGAGATCGCGACGGGCGTGCTGCGCAAGCTCGAGAAGCAACGGCAAGAGAGCATCGAGGCGTTCAGCAAGGGCGGGCGCGAGGAGATGGCGGCGGCGGAGCGGGCGGAGCTCGCGCTGCTGCAGACGTTTCTGCCGAGCCTCGCCGACGAAGCGACTACGACGCGCTGGGTGGACGAAGCGATCGCGGCGAGCGGAGCGACCTCGGTCAAGGAACTCGGCAAAGTGATGGGCGCGCTGATGAAGGCGCACAAAGGCGACCTCGACGGAAACGCGGCGCGCGCGATCGCGGCGAAAAAGCTCGGGGGCTGAGGAGCCGCGGGCTCCCGTGCGCCGTGGGTAGCGAGCCGAACCGCGAAGCCGATGCGTCCGCGAGCCGCGCCGTGCTGCGCAACTCGACCCCATTCACGGATTGGGCTGTATTCGCGGCCTGGGCGCTCGTGATCTTCGCGACCGTACCCTTCGCTCGCGTGCTCGAAGCGTGGGTCGTCGAGACGGTCGGTGCGCAGGCGTTCCTCGTCGCCGTGCTCGCGATCGTGGCAGTGGCGGCAGCGTTCGCGTGGCGCGCGTTTGCACAGCTCGGACTACGCGCGCGTCTGGCGCTCGGCCTCGGCGTCGCGATCTACGCGGGCACGGCGTGGCGGCTACGAGGCAATCCAGTCGAAGCGGTGCACATCGTCGAGTACGGGGCGCTCGGCGTACTGGCCCTACGCGCGCTCGCGCACGGCGGGCGCGACGCGCGGCTCGCCCCCGCCGCGGCGCTGGTCGCGGGCAGCGTCGGCGCGCTCGACGAGCTGATCCAGTGGCTCGCGCCCGGGCGCGTCGGCGATCTGCGCGACATCGGCGTGAATGCGCTCGCGGCGGCGGGGGGCCCTGCGCTGCTCGCGCTCGGCGTGCGGCCCGCTTGGACTCGCGCGCGAGCGAGCGCACGCAGCCGCCGCCGATTCATCGCGATCGGCACGCTCGCCTGGGTGCTCCTCGGCGCGGCGTGCCTCAACACTTCGGCGCGCGTCGCCTGGCTCGCGCGCAACGTGCCCGGCCTGGGCGCACTCGCGGAGCAAGAGACCGGCATCGTCGATTACGGCGTGCTGCTCGAGCTGGGGAGCACGGGGGTGTACCCGTCGCGGCTGAACGCGCGGGACTGGGAGGCCGCCGACCGCGCGCGCGCGGCGACCGCGGGTGCGGCGGTCGCGGCAAACGTGCACGCGACGGCCGCAGCGCGGAAGGGTGCGCCGAGCCCCTACGACGCTTTTTTGCGCGAACACAGCGCCGTGCGCGACCCGTTCCTCCACGAGCTGCGCGTGCATCTGTTCCGCCGCGACCGCTACGTCGAGACGGCGGAAGCCCACCTCGACGATCCGGCTTGGCACGCGCGCGACATGACGGTCGCCGTGCGCGAGAACGAGTTCCTCGAGCGCTTCGCGCCCGAGACGCTCCGCGCGGGCGACCTCGCTTGGAGCGCTGCGCAGCGCACCGAGCGCGATGCCGTGTCGAGCGGAGTGCCCTACCGAAGCCGCGTCGCCGAAGCCGTCATCACGGGCCTGCGCGAGCGCGACGTCACGCTCGGCTGGGCGCTCGGGCTCGCCGCGCTCGCGATCGCCGCGCTGCGTCTGCGCGGCCGCGAGCCGAGCGCGAGTGATTAGGCTGGCGCGCCGCGTTGCCCGGGGGGCTCGCGCCGGAACAGCCCGCGCAGCGCGCGCGCAATCCAGAACATCGCCGCGATGCCGAGCACGAGCAGCGCACCCGCGATCGCCAGCGCCGCGATCGGGTACCCGATCGCGAGAACCACGAGGCCCGCGAACGAGAGCTCTTCGGCAAACGACAGCCCCCAGTTCGAGAACGGCTCCGGGCTCGCGTTCACGGCGAGGCGCGCGCCCGACTTCATGCCGTGGACCGACATCGCGACGCCGCCGGCGAGCAGCGCGGCGCTCGCGCGCCACGCCTCGGGCGCTTCGCCGAGCGCTGCGAAGGCGATCAGTGCGGCGGCGGGCACGCGCACGAACGTATGGACCGCGTCCCAGACCGAGTCGAAGGCGGGCACCTTGTCGGCGATGAACTCCGCGACATAGAGCGCCGTCGCGACGAGT
>JANNKN010000326.1:0-1076 GCA_031396315.1 Deltaproteobacteria bacterium | reverse complement strand
GCAGGCTCCCGCATAAGTGAGCAGCGCGAACAGCGTGGAGGCCTCGATCAGCGCGCCGAACTGCTCGCCGACCGTCGGCGAGATGCTGAAGCCGACCGCTGCCGTCCCTAACACCGCCGCGACCACGAGACCGAGCGCGGGGGTGTCGCCGCCGCGAACTCGCGTGAACGCGTTCGGCAAGAAGCCGCGCTCGGCGGCCGCGCGGCTCACCTGCGCCGTGAGGAGTACCCAGCCCGCCAGCGTGCCGAGCGCCTTGAACAGCGCAGCCGCCGCGACGAACGGCGCCGCGACTTCGCCCAGCACGCGCGCAGAGGCGAGCGCGAACGGTGCCGACGAAGCCGCGAGCTCCGCGGTCGGCACGAGGCCGAAGATCACGGAGCTCGCGGAGATGTAGACCACCGCCGCGATGCCCACGCCTGCGACGGTGGCGATCGGGATCGTGCGCGCGGGGTTCTCGACCACGGCCGCCGCGACGCAGGCACTCTCGAGGC
The DNA here is from genome assembly GCA_031396315.1 of Deltaproteobacteria bacterium. GTDB lineage: Bacteria > Myxococcota_A > UBA9160 > UBA9160 > UBA6930 > VGRF01. The sequence continues at coordinate 585 of JANNKN010000326.1, read as the reverse complement.
CGGTGAACGCCCAGAACACGAGCACCAGAGAGCCCGGCACGCTCTCGAGCAGGGGGCGCGCGCTCGGGTTCCAGCCCGCGCGAAACAGCGCTCCATCGAAGTGGAGCCAGCCGAGCGTGCCGATCAACAGCAGCGGCGCGAGGCCCGCCAGCAATAACAATCCGTCGAGCTGGACGACGAAACGCGGACTAACGAGGTTGACGAGCACGAGCGCCCAGATCAGCGCGGCTGCGGCACCCGCGATTGCGGCGCCCGAAGCGAGCCCGGGCACGAGCGCGGCGAGGTAGCCCGCCGCGGCGGTCGCGATCGCGACGTTGCCGATCAGGCAGGCGGCCCAATACCAGAGGCTCGCTTGGAAGCCGACGAATGGGCCGAGCGCCGCATGAGCGTGGCTCGCGGGCCCTCCCGCGAACGGTTGCCGCCGCGAAAGGCGCGCGAACAAGAGGCCGAGCACCAACGCGCCGAATGCCGCGAAGAGCCAGCCGAGCAGCGACACGCCGCCGACGGGCGCGAGCGTGGCCGGCAGTAGGAACACCCCGGAGCCGATCATGTTACCCGCGACGATCACGGTCGCGAGCTCGGGGC
>JANNKN010000300.1:0-1722 GCA_031396315.1 Deltaproteobacteria bacterium | reverse complement strand
GACTTCAGCACGTCCGGCACGAACGACGATAGTGGCCACGTGTACGTTTCCGACCGCGCCACGTCTTCGTAACTGGTCAGCGCGTTCTTCAGCGTGACGCGAGTCACGAGGTCCGACAGCAGCGCTGCGAAGGTCGCGGGGATCGTGCCAGCGGTAGAACGAGACGAACTCGGGCATCGGCGCACCGGGCGCCTGCACGATCAGCGGCGAGCCCTGCAGCGGCGTCGCGTGCGCGCCCATCCCCCACGCGGTTCCGACGTAGTCCTCGTGCCCGGTGCCGCACCAGGTCGGGTTGTTACGGTCGCCATCGAGGAAGATCTTCACCTCGCCCTCGCCGTACCAGCTGAAGCCCTCGTCCGGCAGCACGCGAATTCCGACGTTGCAGCCGAAGAAGCGGCCCGGGCCGCGCAAGCCCTCGACGATCGTGAAGTCGCGCTTCAGCTGCGTCGGGTTCTCGCGCCGAAAGGTGGCGTGCAGGAGGCCCGCGTCGGCGGCGACGGGGCCTTCCGTGAACGCGACCTGGTAGTAGAGCGGAAAGCGGCGCGCGCTCCCGTTCACGAACTCGAGGCGGAGACGACCGCGAAACGGCATCGGCAGCCAGCTGTTGAAGCCGCGGCCTTCTTGCGCCGCGTTCCATTGCGATGCGAACGCGACAGGCCGGCCGAGCGGGCTGCCGAAGAAATCGAGACACGGCACGGAGAGCGAGGGCTCGGAGGCGCCGTCGTACCAGGCTTCGAGCGTGAGCGCGCGCATCTCGTGCGGCGGCATCGGCGGCACCGTCACCCAGAAGTGCCTGACACATCCAGGGCCCGTGAGGTCCGCCAGCTCGACGCGCTCGCCCGGCGCGAGCATGCGCCACGGCGCGCCTTTGCGGCCACCATGCGCGGTCGCCGCGGCGCCCTTCGCTCCACTCGGGTTCTCGAAGGAGACGGTGCGGATCGACTGCGACAGATCGATGCGAGAGGGATCGCTGCGCTCGAACATGCTGGGCTCCTGGTGACTGGCGGCGCGACGCGGCCCGCAATTCATGTGCGTCAGCGCGGTTCGCACAAGGCCGCGAGCCGCGCGAGATCGCCGACCACGCGGCGCTGCAGGAACGGGCGCAGCAGGCCGCCGAGCCAGCGGCTGCCCTCGAAGTGCGCGACGCGCGTGCGGCGCGCGCTCTCGGGCGCCGCCGCCATGCCGATCTGCCCGATGCCCGCGAGATCGCGCATCACGCACCAGCCTGGGCGCCAGATCGCGAGAAACTTGCCGCGCGACCCGAAGGGTCCGCTCGACTCGATCTCGAGGGATTCTCCATCGCGGCGCGTGATCGCAAGCGAGCGCACGCTCCACTCGAAACGCGGCACGCCGCGCTCGAGGTCGCCCATGACTGCCCACACCGCGTCGAAGGGCGCGTCGATCACGCGCTCCGCGTAGGCGGCGTGGGGGAGCCCCGCGGCGATCGCGCGGAGCCGTACGACGTGATCGATGCGCGCGCTCGGCCAGCGCTCGAGTTGTTGGGGGGCGCTCACGACGACCATCTCTTCGCGAACGCCTCGCGCGCGCGGAACAGGCGCGACTTCACCGTCCCCTTCGCGACGCCGAGCTGCGCGGCAGCCTCGTCTTCGATGAGGCCCTCGAGATCGCGCAGCACGAGGATCGCGCGCTGCTCGGGCGCGAGCTGGGCGAGCACGGCGCGCACGTCGGGCGCGAGTGCGGGGTCGACCGGCTCGCCACGCG
>JANNKN010000290.1:0-3548 GCA_031396315.1 Deltaproteobacteria bacterium | reverse complement strand
AGCGCCGGACCTTGGGCTGCGCCTTCGAACGACTCGCCGTGGCACACGGCGCACTGCTCCGCGTAGAGCGGCACGAACGGATCGGGCGGACGTGTGATGACGTAGGCGCCAAAGCCCACCACGAGCAGCACGAGCGCCCCGAGCACGATTCCCGCGATCTTGAGCGCTCGCTTCAGGCGCGTGGCGAATCTCCTAGACGCGCGGATGCCTGCCCGCGTGAATGATTAGGCGCCGTACTACGCGCGCTCAATCGCGCGGAGCCAACTCGAACAGCCAGAGATACCCGGACGTCACGGCTTGCATCGGGATCTCCGCGCCACCCGTGTACTTGCGGCTCAGCTCCGCTAACAGCGGAGCCAGCTGAGGGCCCGCCTCGACGCGCACCAGCTTGCGCTCATAAATCTTGCCGTCGATGCGCAGGAGGATGCGCGGATCCTTCGCGACCTCGTGGGGCCAGCGCTTCCAGATCCGGCCCCACCACGTCGTCATGTAGCCACTCGGGATATACGCCTTGCCCTCGTGTTCGAGAATCCAGGTGGTGCGCGAGCGGGGCGGATCGAGAAGCTGGAACTCGACCTCCTGAATCTCACGGACGAAGGACCAATCGGGCTCGGGCCCGGTGACGTGCTCGCCGCTCGCGAAGGGCCCGCCCGCGACGATGGCGAGAGGGCCGTCGTGGAGGCGCGCGGCGATGAAGAGGGCGACGATTGCGAGGAGGAGCACAGCGAGCACGGCGCCGAGGGTGCGCAATACGGTCTTCATGAGGGGATCCTTCCAGGTATAGGCGGAGCGGCGGGCGCCAGCATATGCTGGCGGACCCCACGCGTCGCGACTCGTTGGCGCCGCCGGATTCGAGCTCGACGCGCCCGCTCGCCAGGTCGACGCCTCGGAGCGCACGCGCGGAGTCAACCCACGTAGCAGTCGCAGCCCATAGCGGGGGCGCCGGGAAGCAGATGTGCTGCCGCCGCGTGCGCGGACTCGGATGCCGGTACGCGCGGCGCAGCGGCGCCGCCAAAGCGCGCGACGGGCGACCAGCCTGGGCTCGCCGGCGGAAGTGGCGGCGCGAGCGAGGCGAAATCCTGCGCCCCGTGCACGACCTCACCGCCCACGACCGTCAGCACGGACTCGATCGTCGCGATGTCGCTTTCAGCTACGGAGAAGTAGTCCTTCGATAGGACGCAGAGATCCGCGAGCTGGCCGGCAACGAGCGCGCCCTTTGTGGACTCCTCCGATGAGAACCACGCGCTGCCGCGCGTCCACAGCCGCAGTGCCTCGTCGCGAGAGAGGCGGTTCTCTTCCGGGTAGAGCAGCATCCCGCCGACGGTGCGACCCGTGACGAGCCACGCGAGACACACCCAGGGATTGTAGCTGGCGACGCGCGTCGCATCGGTCCCCGCGCCGACGGGGAGACCCATTTGGAGCATGCGGCGCAGTGGAGGCGACCGCTGCGCCACCTCCCTCCCGTAGCGCGACACGAAGTACTCCCCCTGGAACGCCATGCGGTGTTGAATCGCGATCCCGCCTTCGAGCGCGCGCACGCGCTCGAGATTTCGTTCCGAGATCGTTTCCGCGTGATCGATGAACCAATGGAGTCCACGCAGGGGGACTTCGCGGTTGACGCGCTCGAACACGCTGAGAAAGCGCGAGATGGACTCGTCGTAGGTCGCGTGGATCCGGAACGGCCAGCGCTTCTCGGCGAGCAGCCGCACGATCGGCTCGAGCTGCGTCTCGATGCCCGCGGTCAGGTCGGGCCGCGGCTCGAGAAAGTTCTCGAAGTCCGCCGCCGCCCAGCTGAGGTTCTCTCCAGCGCCGAGCATGCGCAGGAAGTCGTCGCCCTCGCCGGGCCTCGTCATTCTGGTCCAGCGCTGGAAGTCTGCGAGCTCCTCGCCGGCCTTTTGAGCGAACAGGTCGTAGCCGATCCGAACCGTCATCTGCTTCTGGCGCGCGAGATCCTGGATCGTCGCGTAGTCGTCGGGGTACTTTTGCCCTCCGCCGCCCGCGTCGATCGCACTCGTCACCCCGAGCCGGTTCAGCTCGCGCATGAAGTGACGCGAGGAGTTGCCGCGATCCGCGGGAGATAAGACGGGACCTCTGGCGAGCGTGCCGTATAGGATCGCGGCGCTCGGCTTCGCGAGGAGCATTCCGGTCGCGCGACCCTTCGCGTCCCGCTCGATCAGCCCGCGATCGAACTGCGGTGGGTGTTCGTCGTAGCCGAGCACGCGCAGCGCCGCGCGATTCAGGAGCGCACGGTCGTAGAGATGCAGCACGAACACCGGTGTCTCTGGCGCTGCGATGTTGAGCTCGTCGAGCGTGGGCATGCGACGTTCCTTGAACTGAAACTCGTTCCAACCTCCCACGACGCGAACCCACTGCGGCGGTGGTGTGTTTTGCGCCTGGATGCGCAGGCGTTCAAGCGCCTCACCCAGCGAGCTCACGCCGTCCCAGCGCAGCTCGAGGTTGAAGTGCAGACCACCGCGGATCACGTGGAGGTGCGAATCATTCAGTCCGGGCACGACGGTGTGGCCACGGAGATCGATCACACGCGTGGCCGGGTTCCGGTGCGCCATCACTGCCTTCGCAGACCCTGCCGCGAGCACGCGACCTTCGCGGAGCGCGACGGCTTCGACGAACGGCTGCGCGGCATCCATCGTCGCGATCCGGCCGCCCGAGAGGATTGTGGCGGCCGCGAGATCGGTTGCTCGCGCTGGCCGTGGCAGGGCTCCCGCCGCAAGCGAGAAGCCAGCAGCCGCGCCGAGCTCGAGGAACTGCCGGCGGTTCAGACTCGCCGCCATGGCCAATTCACTTCTTCTGCTGCTTCGCGACTTCCTGGGCCTTCGCATAACTCTCGGCGACCGCCGCGTAGTTCGGTGCGACGAGCCCGTAGAGCTTTGCGAGCTCGGCGGCCTCGGGGCGGTTCCAGGTTCGGTGGATCTCCGAGAGGAGCGCATTGGTCGTGGTCGGAATCACGCCGCCCTGCGCGAAGCGCGCGAGTGAGGTCCGCGAAGCCAGCTCGCTCGGGTCGCCCGAGGCATCCATCACGGCGTACACCTCGAAGCCCGCCGCCTTGGCGTCGAGCGCGGGGAACATCACGCACACGCTGGTCCATACGCCCGCCATGACGAGCGTTTTGCGGCCGGTGGCTCGCACCGCCTTCACGAAATCCTCGTTGTCCCACGCATTCACTTCTCCCTTGCGCGGGACGTAGGTCGAGCCGGGCGCGAACTGGAGAATCTCGGGCATGATCGGGCCGTTCGGTCCGTTGGGCTCGGACGCGGTCGTGATGACGGGGATCTTCATTAGCGTCGCGAGCTGCGCGAGCACGACCACGTTCCGGCGTAGATCGTCGACTGGGACGTCCTTCACCGTCTGGAACAAGCCCGTTTGGTGGTCGAGCAGCAGAATCACCGTGTCGGCAGGATCGAGCAGCCTCTCTCCGCCGCCGCTGGGTAGGACACTCGGCTTCGACTGTGCGAGCGCAGACGTGGCGAGCGAGAGGACGAGGACCGCCATCACCGCCAAAAAGCGAGAGCCCCTCGAATCGACCGACA
>JANNKN010000274.1:0-1587 GCA_031396315.1 Deltaproteobacteria bacterium | reverse complement strand
GCCGAACATCCCGGGCGCCAATAAGAACATCGTGACGGACCCGCAGGCGCCCGATCGCGACCTGTTCGTTTACAACACGGCGACCGATCAGGAAGTCGCCGTCGTGTCCGGCCTCGGCACGCTGCTCTACGGCCTCGCCGTCGACGCGAACGGCCGCGCGTTCGTCTCGCAGACCGACGCGCGCAACCAGCTGAACGGCAACCACCGCGAGGTGCTCTCGACATTGCAGAACCGCATGTTCGACAACGAGCTCGCCGCGGTCACGTGCAGCAGTGCCGGCTGCGGCGCGCCGAGCGTGAAGAACCTCGAGCCCGGCGGCACGACGCAAGCGAACTCGCTCGCAACCCCCTACGGCATCGCGCTCTCCGGCGACGGCTCGGTGGTGCTGATGACCGCCGCCGGGGCGAGTCGCGTCGCGACCTTTGCCGCGAACCTCAGCGGGAACGCGCTCGCGGTGCTCGACGTCGGCGCGATTCCGAAGGGCGTGGCGCTGCACTCGCCGAGCGGCGCGACCGGCACCGCCTATGTGCTCAGCACGCTCGACAACACGGTCTCACAGATCGCGCTCGGGAACGGGGGCGCGCTGACGCCGCTCGCCAGCGTGAGCGTCGGCCGCGACCGCACGCCCGCTGCCGTGCGCCGCGGCGCGATCGCCTTCAACAGCGCGTTCGCCGCGACCAGCGGCAACTTCTCGTGCGGCAGCTGTCACCCCGATGCGAACGTCGACCAGCTGTTATGGCGCATCGGGGGCGAATGCAGCGCGATCGGCTGCCCGAGTGGCGACGAGCCGCGCACGACGATGCCCATTCGCGGGCTCAAGAACACGCTGCCGCTGCATTGGGACGGCTCGCTCGGCGACCCGTTCGGCGGCGGCAACGGCTCGGTCGGGTTCGCTGGCCTCGGCGGCAGCGACTGCACGCTCGGCGATGCCGACGGCGACCACGACTGCTTCCTCGACCTCGTGAATGCCAGCCTCTCCGGCGTGATGTGCAACCAGAGCGGCGCCTGCCCGCCCGGCGGCACCGAACTCAGCGCGCAGGAACGCGACGACATGGCGACGTTCCTCGCGTCGGTCGCTTACCCGCCCGCACGCTCGCGCCGCGCGACCGACGCCATCTCGCGCGCTGCCGACGCCGTGCCGGCGACACAAGGCGGTGTCGCCGTCTCGGCGCGCAGAGGCTTCGCGGACTTCTTCGTCAACCAGGACGGCATCGGTCAGCCGCGTAGCTGCGCCGACGCGGACGGCGGCTGTCACGCCCTTCCGCTCGGCGCCTCCACCAATTCGTCGACCCTGAACGGCTTCGACGCGCCCACGCTGCGCGGCCTCACCGACCGCTCCCTACAATTCTCGCTCGGCATCACGAACGCCGAGGAGATCCTCGCGTTCGCGACGACCGGCAACGAGCCCGGCTTCGTGTGGGATCCGAACGTCGGCTACCGCGAGCAGTCGAGTTTCGGCGCCGCGTTCTTCGTGTTCGAGGGCGTCTACGGCGTCCGCCCGCCAGACATCTTCGAGATGGTCGAAGAGGCGAGCACTGGCACCTCCGGCGCGACCGGCCGCCAGCTCACGCTCAACAGCGCGACTGC
>JANNKN010000223.1:0-3273 GCA_031396315.1 Deltaproteobacteria bacterium | reverse complement strand
CTCCCCAGCGAGCGGCGGGCGCCGCGAACGGCGGGCGATCGCTTGGACATGTGCCGCGAGGAGGGGCGAGCGGACGATGGACTGATCCTCGCCCGCTCGCCTCCACCTGACGCGCGCCTACTTCGCCTTCTTGGCCTCCTCGTCGTGGAGCTTCGCGAGCGCCTCGTACTCCGCGGCGACGGCCGTGTTGTCCGCCGCAATCTTCTTGCAGTGTGACTGCATGGCTGTGCGCTGGAAGAACTTTCCACCGCTGTACACGCGCCCCATGCTCTCGTGCTGCTTCGCATCGGCACGCGCTGCCGCGGCCTTCGCGCGGTAATGCGTGGCGAGCGCGGCGTGATCCGCCGGCGAGTGAGCCATCTCCACGACGAGCTGCTCGAGGGAATGAGCGCCTTCGTCCGCTGCGGCGAGCCCCGGCGAGAAAGCCAGAGCGCCGAGAAGAAGTGTCACTGCCATCCTGCTGTTGTGCATTTCATCCTCCATGATCGAGTTGAAGCCCTGCGGCCCCACGCCGCAGAACGCGTCGGCAATGACTACGGACGAAGTGGGGATTGGTGACTGATCGTTGTTCGAGGCGCTGAGCGCATGGCCGCGGACTCAATGGCGAGTGGGGCGGGATGGGATGACCGCGGCCAGGTGCGGGGCGGTGTGTCTGCTGCATCGCGCCCGCTCGGCGGAACAGGAGCTCCTCTAAGTTGGCACGCGAGGTGCACATGAGGCGCAGGGTCACCCCGAGAGGTCTCGCGCCGTATGCCCAATTCGAGATGTGCCGAAGAGGTTGCGGATGAGAAGCTCATGGCGCGTTATGTCGACGGCGACGTCGGGGCGTTCGACACGCTGTTCCGACGCTTCGAACCGCGGGCCTTCTCCTACTTCTTCAAGCGCACGCGTTCGTCCGAGCGCGCTCAGGACCTCTATCAGGAACTCTTTCTGCGGATTCACCGCGCTCGGGATTCCTACGATCCCGCCCGTGCCTTCACCCCTTGGTTCTTCCAGATCGCCCACCGGTTGTGGGTCGACGATCAGCGGCGTGCCTACCGCTCGCACGAAGTCCCGATCGGAGAGCACGACCCGATCGCGCCCACCGCTGGCGCCGATCTGGCGGATCGACAGGAGCTCACTCAGATTCTTGACTCCCTCTCCCCCGACGAGCGCTACGTCCTCGTCGCTGCGAAGGTTGAAGGGGTTGCATACCCTCAGCTCGCAGCCGAGCTCGGAAAGTCGGTGGACGCAGTCAAGCAGTTGGCCTCGCGTGCAATGCGGCGCGTCCGCTCTGCTCCGTTTCCCGCAGCCGCAGCCTACTCATCCCAGCACGTGCGTTAGACGCATCGCGGCCGGATGGGATCGGTAGGGTCGGACATGGACAGCGGGCACACGCCGCAGGATCTCCGCGAGGGCGTGCGCTCGGGGATTCTCGCTGCCGTGCGACAGGACGTGGAGCTTCGGGGCGGGCGAACGGCGCGCCTGCTCCTGGCCGCCGGTGCCCTAGGAGCGTTCGGCGCAATCGGCATCACGCTCTTGCTGTCGGGGCACCCATATGGCCACCATCCCGCGTCGCACGTCGTCGTCTTCACCGCGATTTGGTCGGGGCTCCTGGTCGTGAGCTTGGCGCTTGCTTTCCTGCAAGTGCGAACGCCTTCTCTTCCGCTTGCCCGCTCCGCGTGCGTCGGGCTCCTGGGGCTCGGACTGGCGGGCCTATGCGGTGCTCTCTGTCCTGACCCGCACTTTCTACAATGGTGGTTCTCAACGGGGGCCGGAGGGCAGCTGAGCACAGCGGGCGGCACGGCGCTCAGTGTTCTCTGCTTCGGCTTGGTCACGTCGCTCTTGTTCGGAGCCGCAGGGTCCCTTGCCGCTCTCGGCAGTTCTCGCCGCGGGCCGATTCGCCCGATCCTCCCTGCCGTGGCGCTCGTGATCCTGCTCGCTCCGGGGATCGCCCTGCAATCCTTCGGGACTTCCTGGGCGGTGTTCGGGGGCTGGCTCCTCGGCACCGTCGCGGGTGCCTACGCCGGCGTGACCATTGGCATGCGGTTTCGCGCGTGGTTCGCCGCGCCGTAGCGCCTCGCCCGGATCCGTGCTTGCTCATATACCCGTACCAGGTATAGGTTCTAATCATGAAGCCCGACACCCAAGAACAAGCCCGGAAACGAATTCGCCGGATCGCTGGCCAGATCGCAGGCATCGAGCGGATGATCGAAGAAGACCGCTACTGCGTGGATGTGCTGCATCAGGTCGCCGCCGTGCGAGCCGCGCTCGACGGCGTCGGGAAAGTCATCCTGCGCGGTCACGTCGAGACGTGCGTCTCGGATGCCTTGGCGTCGGGCAGCGCGAAGAACCGCAAGCAGAAGATCGACGAAGTGCTGGACGTCTTCTCGAAGCTCGCCAACGTCGGAGGTCGGTAGCGCCATGCAAGCCGGGGCGCTGCGCGATCCGGTGTGTGGCATGACGGTCGGCGCCCAGAGCCCGCATCGCCACGCGCACGCGGACCAAGCTTACTCCTTCTGCTCGGCGAGCTGTCTCGCGAAATTTCGCGCGAGTCCCGAGCGCTACCTCGCATCGGCGCCGCACGAAGGACACCAACATCACGCGGGGTCGCAAGTGCCGGCCTCAGGCGCACCGCCCGTGCGTGCAGAGGCCGACCCTGCGACGCGCTGGACCTGCCCGATGCACCCCGAGATCGTTCGCCAAGAGCCCGGTGCATGCCCAATCTGCGGGATGGCGCTCGAGCCGATGGAGATCCTCGACGACACCCAGAGCCCCGAGCTCGCGGACATGACGCGGCGCTTCTGGGTGAGCCTCGTTCTCACTCTCCCGGTCTTCGGCCTGACGATGGCGGAAATGCTTCCCGGCATGCACGACGCGACTCGCTTCTCGCCGCGCGCTCCCGCATGGCTTCAGCTCGCGCTCGCGACTCCGGTCGTGCTCTGGGGTGGCTGGCCGTTCTTCGCGCGCGGCTGGGCATCGGTCCGCACGCGACACCTCAACATGTTCACGCTGATTGCGATCGGAACCGGCGCGGCCTGGCTGTACAGCGCGGTGGCCACCTTCACACCCGAGCTGTTCCCGCAGTCCTTCCGTGGCGCGAGCGGCGAGGTTGCCGTCTATTTCGAGGCCGCGGCCGTGATCGTGACGCTCGTGTTGTTGGGGCAGGTGCTCGAGCTGCGCGCGCGCAGTCAGACCGGCGCCGCGATCCGCGCGCTGCTCGGCCTCGCGCCCAAGATCGCGCGCCGCATCGCGGACGACGGAAGCGAAGCGGACGTCCCGCTCACGCACATC
>JANNKN010000159.1:0-3041 GCA_031396315.1 Deltaproteobacteria bacterium | reverse complement strand
CGCCCGCGCAGATCGTTCAGCACCAGCGTCTGCTGCGTCTCCGCGAGCCCGATTTCCCACGGCATGCCCGCGTATTTGATCGACGCGAGCGGCGAGGCGCCCGTGCCGCCATCGTGGCCGCTGATCAGCACACCGTCGGCGCGCCCCTTCGCGACGCCGGCCGCGATCGTGCCCACGCCGGAGACCGAAACGAGCTTTACCGAAACGAGCTTTACCGAAACGCGCGCTTTGCGGTTCGCGTTCTTCAAGTCATAGATCAGCTGCGCGAGATCCTCGATCGAGTAGATGTCATGGTGCGGCGGGGGCGAGATCAGGCCGACGCCCGGCGTGGAGTGCCGCACCTTCGCGATCGTCTCGTTCACCTTGTGGCCCGGCAGCTCGCCGCCTTCTCCCGGCTTCGCGCCCTGGGCCATCTTGATCTGCAGCTCGTCTGCGTTGACGAGGTACCAACTCGTCACGCCGAAGCGACCCGACGCCACCTGTTTGATCGCGCTGCGCCGCAAGTCGCCGTTCGGGTCGGGCGTGAACCGATCCGGGTCCTCGCCGCCCTCCCCGGTGTTGCTCTTGCCGCCGAGGCGGTTCATCGCGATGGCGAGCGTCTGGTGGGCCTCGAGCGAGATCGAGCCATACGACATCGCGCCCGTGCAGAAGCGCTTCGCGATGTCGGCGGCCGCCTCGACTTCGGCGAGTGGAACCGGCGCGCGGCCGGGCTTGAACTTGAACAGCCCGCGCAGCGTGCTGGCCGTCTCCGTGTCGCCGTCGGCCGCCTTCGAGAACGCCTTGTAGTCCTCGTAACTGCCGCGCTTCACGGCGATCTGGAGTAGCGACACCGTGTCGGGGTTGAACGTGTGGCGCTCGCCGCGCGTGCGCCACTGATAGAGGCCGCCCGGGTCGAGCTCGGGGTACACGAAGCTGTCGCCCGGAAACGCCCGCGCGTGCTTCAGGGCCGCTTCCTTTGCGAGCACGTCGTAGCCGACGCCCGAGACGCGCGACGTCGTGCCCGTGAAGCAGCGCGCAACCAGCTCGCGATCCAGCCCGACCGCCTCGAAAATTTGCGCGCCGCGGTACGAGTACAGCGTCGAGATGCCCATCTTCGCGAACGTCTTCAGCAGGCCCTTGTCGTTGGCCTTGATGAAATTCTTGCGCGCTGTCGGCTGGTCGACCGCTTCGGGCAGGAATGTGCCGTCCGCGACGACCTCATCCAGCGACTGCAGCGCGAGATACGGATTGATCGCCGCGGCGCCGTAGCCGATCAGCAGCGCCATGTGCGCGACTTCGCGCGCCTCGCCCGTCTCGCACACGATTCCACAGCGCGTGCGCAGCGTCGTGCGGATCAAGTGGTGATGCACGGCGCCCGTCGCGAGCAACATCGGAATCGGCGCGAGCTCGGGCGTCACGCCGCGATCCGAGAGGATCAGGATGCTCGCGCCGCCGCGCACGGCGCGCTCGGCTTCTGCGCACAGCCGATCGAGTGCACTTCTCAGGCCGGCGCCGCTCTCGGAAGTCTTGAACACGCACGCGAGAGTCGTCGCCTTGAGGCCTGGGCGGTCGAGCTCGCGCAGCTTCTCGAGCTCGTCGTCCGTAATTACCGGATGCTCGATCCGGATCATGCGCGCGTGCTCGGGGGTCTCCTCGAGAAGGTTGCCTTCGGCACCGAGCGTCGAGTAGAGCGCCATCACGGGGCGCTCGTTGATCGAGTCCATCGGCGGGTTGCTGACCTGCGCGAACAGCTGCTTGAAGTAGCGGTAGAGCATCTGCGGGCGATCGGAGAGGCACGCGAGCGCCGCGTCTTCACCCATGCTGCCGATCGGCCACTTGCCCTCGGCGCCCATCGGCGCGAGCAAGAGGCGCAGATCCTCGGTCGTGTAGCCGAACACTTGCTGCAGGCGGAGGCGCTCGTCGTCGCGCATCGCGGCGGGCTTCGCCTGCGGCGCGGGCAGATCCTGCAGCCGCACGCGGTTCTGCTCGACCCATTCGCGATACGGGTGCTTGGCCGCGTGGCGGCGCTTGATCTCGGCGTCGTCGAGGATGCGGCCCTGTTCGAGATCGACGCAGAAGATGCGACCCGGATGCAGACGTTCCTTCAGCAGCACGTTCTCAGGCGCAATCTCGAGCACGCCCACCTCGGATGCCATCACCACGAAGCCATCCTTCGTGACCGTGTATCGCGAGGGGCGCAGCCCATTTCGATCGAGCACCGCGCCGATCAGGCGGCCGTCGGAGAACGCGATGTCGGCGGGGCCGTCGTACGGCTCCATCAAGAACGAGTGATACTCATAATAAGCGCGAAGCTCGGGATCCATGTCCTCCCGGTTCTCCCACGCCTCCGGGATCATCATCAGGATCGCTTCGGGCAGCTCGCGGCCGGTGCGAACCAAGAACTCGAGCACATTGTCCATGCGCTGCGAGTCCGAGCCGCCTTCGCGCATGATCGGGAACAGCTTCTGCAGATCCGCGCCGAATGCCTTCGAAGCGAGCGTGCCCTCGCGCGCGCGCATCCAGTTCTGATTGCCCTTGATCGTGTTGATCTCGCCATTGTGCGCGAGGTAACGGAACGGGTGCGCGAGATCCCAAGCGCCCAGCGTGTTCGTGCTGTAACGCGAATGCACGAGGCACATCGCCGACGCGAACTCGGGATCGGTGAGGTCGGGGAAGAAGCCGCGAATCTGCCGCGGCACGAGCATGCCGGTGTAGACGAGCGTGCGGCTCGAGCAGCTCGGCACGTAGAAGAAGTGTTTGCCCGCGTGCTCCGCGAGCACGACCTTCTCGACGACGCGGCGAATCACGTAGAGCTTGCGCTCGAACGCGTCGGGGTCGCTCGCGGCGGCGCCCTGCGCTTCGATGAACAGCTGGCGCACGCGCGGGGCGGCGGCGCGCGCGAGGCGTCCGATCGTGTCGGGGCGCGAGGGTACCTCGCGCCAGCCGATCGCCCGCTGGCCCTCCGCAGCCACCGTTTGCTCGAAGAGTTCAGCCTGTCGCGCGGCGGCAGCCGCGTCGCGCGAGGCAAACACCATCGCCACCGCGTACTTGCCGGGCGCGGG
>JANNKN010000158.1:0-10384 GCA_031396315.1 Deltaproteobacteria bacterium | reverse complement strand
GATCGTGACACCGAGGCTCTTCGCGCGAGCAAGCGGCAGGCGCGCTTCGGCGGCGGGCGCCGCCTCCGCGACGACGATCTCCTCGATGTCGTACGACACGCACGGATCCTGGTCGTAATACTCGACCAGCCGCGGTGATGTGAAATCGTCGAGATGCTTCACGAGCGCCGGGTTCGCGACGTGAATCTGCTCGCGCTGCAGCACCACCGGCACGGGCACGACCAGCGCGAACTCGCGCGGCGCGCCCTCATAATCACTCGCCATCGTGAGCACGGTGCGGTCGCCGTCGCGCACGAGCACCACCTTCGAGGCCTTGTTCCACAGCTTCGCGTCCGCCTTCGCGATGTAGAAGCCGCAGAACGCGCTACTAGCCGCGGGACAGAAGAGCACTCCCGCGAGCAGGCCGAGCCAGAGACGGTGCTTCGACATGACGATCCTCCGTGCGAGCGTTCGAGCTGTCGGGCCACGAGAAGCGCGTTCCCGCGAGCACGCGATCGAGCAACGGCGTGAGCAGAGAAACCCCGGCGAGCGCGAACAGCAGCGCGTTCGGCTCGAACAGCTTGAAGCGCAGTAAGTACGCGACGCCCGCGACAGCAAGCGCGAACGCGGCGCGGCCGGCGCGCGCGTTCGGCAGCGTGCGCGGGTCGGAGAGCATGAAGCCCGCGAACAACAGCAGCGCGCCGCTCTCGAGTTGGTGCAATGGGATCGTGAGCGGGTCCCCGAGCGAGAACGCGCGCTGCAGCAAGAGTGCGCACCAGGCGCCGAGGAAAACGAGCGTCGCGTCGCCGCGCGCGCGTGGCAGCACCCAACAAGCGCCCGCCACGAGTGCGGCGGCGAGCAGCGGCCCGCTCCCCCACTGGCCGGACGAGACCCACACGCGATCCGTCGCGAGCAGCAGCGCCGCCAACGCGAAGTTGGTGGGATTCAGAAAGTGCTTGCCGCGAACGCGCAGCAGGAACTTGCTGCCGATCGCGAGCGCCGCCGCGAGCGCGTGCCAGCCAAGCGCATCGCTGCGCAGTAACAGCACGAGCGAGAGCCCCGAGATCAGCGCACTGCGCGGGTCGAAGCGCTGACCGGCGAGGCGCGAGGCGAAGAACTGCGTCGCGAGCGCGGTCGCGAGCGTGACGGCAGCCGCCGCGGGCGTCACCTCGAAATCGAGCGCGAACAGGCCCCATCCTGCGAGCGCCGCGAGGACGCCAATCTGTGCGTGCCGCGCATCCCTCATGCCGCGCGAGTCTACGCGCGGCCGGAACCCCCGAAGTAAAGGAAACGTAAAGACGACGGGGGCTCGCGGGCAGCGTTGCCCCCTAAATTACCAGCGCCCATCACCCGATGAAGCGCGGCATGTCTGCCGCTCCGCCGCCGCTCTTGGGACGCATCGCCGTCCACCTCAAATTGATCAGCGAGGACCAACTCGCCGCGGCCACGCGCAAGCAAGCCGAGTCCGGCAGCACGAAGAACATCGGCTCGATCCTGTGTGAGATGGGGTTTCTCACGCAGGCGCAGCTCGGCCAGGTGCTGAGAGCGCGCGATCAGCTGGTCGCGAAGCAGCGCGCAATGCAGGCGATAGCGAGCAGCGATCGCGAGCCGGAGATCGGCGCTGCGCCGGTGCGGCCGCAAATGACGGCGCGACCTGCGGCCCTGAGCGCGCCTGCTACGCCGGCGCCTTCGGTGCGGAACGCGCAGCCGGCAGCTCCGCCCGCCTCGAGTACGCCCACCGCTCCCGCCGCGGCCCGCACAGCCGTGAGCGCGCCCGGGGCTCGCCCCGATGCCCGGAGCCTCGTCGATTACCTGCGTCTCGGTGTCGAGCGCGGCGCCAGCGATGTGCACATCCACGCGGGCACGCCGCTGCGATTGCGCCTCCACGGTGAGTTCACGACCGCAGGCGACGAGCCGATCGCGGCAGAGCGCGCCGAGCAGCTCGTGCTCTCCTCCCTGACCCCCGAGCAGACCGTGCTCTTCCGCGAACGCGGCGAGCTCGACTTCGCCTACGAGGTCGCGGGCCTCGGCCGCTTCCGCGTGAACGTCTACCGCGAACAGCGCGGCTGCGACGGCGTCTTCCGCATCATTCCCTGCGAGATCCCGACGCTCGAGCAGCTCGGCCTGCCGCAGACGCTCGCGCGCTTCACCAACTTTCATCAGGGCCTCGTGCTCGTCACGGGTCCGGCGAACTGTGGGAAGTCCTCGACCCTCGCCGCACTCGTGAACCTGGTCAACGAGGAACGCCGCGAGCACATCCTCACGGTGGAGGATCCGGTCGAGTACGTGCATCCCGCCAAACGCTGTGCGGTCAACCAGCGCAACGTCGGCGCCCACACCGAGTCCTTCGCGCGCGCGCTGCGCGCGGCGCTTCGGGAAGACCCGGACGTGATCGTGATCGGCGAGCTGCGCGATCTCGAAACGATCTCGCTCGCGCTCACGGCCGCGGAAACGGGCCACCTCGTGCTCGCGACGCTCCACACCAACAGCTCGATCCGCACCATCAACCGCCTGGTCGGCGTGTTTCCCGCCGAGCAGCAGGATCAGATCCGCAACATGGTCTCGGAGTCGCTGCGCGCGGTGATCTCGCAGCGCCTGGTGCCGATGAAAGACGGCAGTGGACGTGCCCCGGCGCTCGAGGTGCTCGTCAATAACAAGGCCGTGGGAAACCTGATCCGCGAGAACAAGACCTTCCAGATTTTTTCGGCGCTGCAGATGGGCGCGTCCTCGGGCATGTGTCTGCTCGACGACTCACTCAACAAGCTCGTCGCGAGCGGCGTGATCTCGAAGGAAGAAGCGCTGCGCAACGCCGACGACCCGAAGCGGATCAAGGGGTAACGCCGTGGCCGAGCTCGATCGCCTGCTGAAGCACCTGAAAGAGAACAAGGGCTCGGACCTCCACCTCGCCGCCGGGCGAGCGCCGCGCTTGCGCGTGAACGGCGAGCTGGCGGAAGTCGAGGGCTGGCCCGAGCTCGACGACGCCGCGCTGCGCAACCTGCTGCGGCCGGTTGCGTCCGAGCGGCAGTGGAACGAGTTCGAGCAGGCGCGCGACCTCGACTTCGCCTACGGCCTCGAGGGCATCGCGCGTTTCCGCGCCAACTACTTCGTGCAGCAGAATGGCGCGGGCGCCGTGTTCCGCATCATCCCCGAGAAGATCGTTTCGGCCGACGAGTTGAAGCTGCCCGCCGCGGTCCAGAGACTCGCGGACCTGCGGCAAGGCCTGGTGGTCGTGACGGGACCGACCGGCTCGGGCAAGTCGACCACGCTGGCCGCGATCATCAACAAGATCAACAGCGAGAACGCGCGGCACATCGTCACGATCGAGGATCCGGTCGAGTTCGTGCACCAGAACAAGCTGTCCGTGCTCTCGCACCGCGAAATCGGCGAGCACACGAACGGCTTCGCGCCCGCGCTGCGCGCCGCCGTGCGGCAGGACGCCGACGTCGTACTCGTCGGCGAAATGCGCGACCGCGAAACGATCGCGCTCGCAATCACCGCCGCCGAGATGGGCATGCTCGTGTTCGGCACACTCCACACCAACAGCGCCGCGAAGACGATCGACCGCATCATCGACGCGTTTCCCGCGAGCGAGCAGCCGCAGGTGCGGCTCAGCTTGTCGGAGTCGCTCGCGGCCGTCGTCGCGCAGCTGTTATTGCCCACCGCCGACGGCAAGGGCCGCGTCGCGGTGCACGAGATCTTGCTGCGTACGCAGGGCCTCCCGAACCTGATCCGCGAGGGCAACATCCAACTGCTCGCGTCGGTGATCCAGGGCGGCAAGGCCGACGGCATGCAGGCGATGGACGATGCGCTGTTCGCGGTCGCGAGCGCTGGCATCGTGAATGGCCGCGACGCCTATCTGAAGGCGAGCGACAAGGCTCGCTTCGAGCGCTTCGCGCCGGCGGATTGACGCGCTTCGCGCGGCAATCCGCCGATCACTCCCGATTTACTTCGCTCGGCTCCGATGACTCCGCCTCGCTGTGCGCGCCGATGACGGCGCGTACGAGCGCTCCGCGCTCTCGCCCTCGCGAAGCGCTCGGGCTGCGCGCTTCGCTTGCTGCCTCGCGCCCATAGATCGAGGTGCTGCGGCATCGAGGTCCATCGGCCAAGTTGCAGAGCGCGAGGCATCAGGAGTCCTTGCGTTGTACGCGGAGTCAAACCTCGCGTCGCGACAGGCAGAACTTCTCCTCGTGCAGCCAGCACGACGCGTCCGCGTCGTGCGCGTCGGTGCGCAGCGAGGCCACCGGCGGGCGCTCGCCGCGGGCGGTGTCGTAGGCCGCGCGCAGGCGGGCTTGGATCGCACTGTCGCGGCCGCCGAGGAGCGCCTGAACGCCGATTACTTCGATGAAGCGCGCCGGGAAACCGCGCTCAGTGCGCTTCGCGACGAGCAGCCAGCCGGCGTGATCGCGCACGATTCGACGGATGCGCGTCGGCGGGAGGATCGCGGTCATCGCGAGCGCGAGACGGCCGCCCGGCGCAAGCATCTCGAGCCAGCGCGGCTGCGGATGCGTGACCCCAGCCTGCACGAACAGCACGTCCACCGGCTCGGTCGGCTGCGTCACGCCGTCGGCATGGCGCAGCTCGATCTGCTTCCAGTGTGCGAGGTTCCTGCGCGCGCGCGCGACCAGATCCGGTGCGAGCTCGACGGCGAGCACTCGACCGCCCGGCCCGACGATCTGGGCGAGGATCGCGCTGTAATAACCCGTCGAGCAGCCGATGTGCGCGACGCGCTCGCCCGGTTTCACTTCGAGCGCCGTAATCACGCGCCCGAGGAAGCTCGGGGAGCCGTTGTTGAGCATGCGCGCCGCATCGAGCGCGATCGGGACGTCTTGATAGACGCGGCTCACATCGGCATCAGGTGTCGAACGGTAGCCGGCGGCGTCGGGCAGCGTGAGCCACGGCCCGCGGCCGAGGAATTCCTCGCGCGGCACGCTCGCGAACGCGGCGACCACGCGCGGGTCGAGCTGCGGGTTCTTTTCGCGCAGCTCCGCCGCGAAGGCGGCGCGCACGGCCACGAGGTCGGGAGCAGGCATTGCGGCCAACCGTAGCCCTTGCAACCTCGCCTCCATAGAATGCGCGCGTGTCGATTCTCTCCTCCGTGAAGCCGATCCCGTTCGCGCTCGGCATCGCCGCGTTCGGCGCACTCGCACTCGTCGATTCGCCGCTGCAGCACTTCGGCGAGCACGGCGCGCTACCGGCACTCGCGGCAGGCATTACGGCGTGGATGGCGATCTGGTGGATCGGCGAGGCCGTGCCGCTCTGGTGGACTGCTCTGATCCCGCTCGCGATCTACCCTTTCTCGCGCGTTCACGGCGACGGTTTCGCAGCGAACCTCTGGGGCGCGCTCGCGCCCTATCTCGACCCGTACATCTTTCTGTTCCTGGGCGGCATGGGCATCGCCGCCGCAATGCAGCAGTGGAACCTGCACCGCCGCGTGGCGCTCGGGATCATGCGCAGCATCGGCGTCGCGCCGGAGCGCTTGTTATTCGGCGTGCTGGCCGCGACCGCGCTCGTTTCGCTCTGGATCTCGAACACCGCCACCGCCGCGATGATGCTGCCGATCGGGCTCGCGGTGCTGCACGAGCTCGAGCGCCAGTCCGGCCGCCGGCTCGCGAGCTTCGGCTGCGCGCTGATGCTCGCGATCGCTTACGGCGCGAACGTCGGCGGCATGGGCACGAAGATCGGCACCGTGCCCAACGCCCAGCTCGCCGGCTTCCTCGCCCAGGAGCGCGGCATCGATCTCTCTTTCCTCGGCTTCATGGTGATCGGCTTGCCGTTCGTGATCGTGTTCGTGCCAGTGTTGTGGCTCGCGCTCTGGCGCGTGGGCCGTGCCGATGCGCCGTCCGGCGCCATCGGCCGTGCGGCACTCGACAGCGAGGCGGGCCGGCTCGGCCCGCTGCAGCGCGCCGAGCGCGCCGTCGCGATCGTGTTCGTGAGCGCAGCGGCATTTTGGATCGTGGGCAAGCCGATCACCGACGCGCTGAAGCCCCACGTGACCGCGTTCAAGCTGGGCACCTCGCACGTCGAGGCCGCGATCGCGCTCTCGGCATCGCTCGCACTCGTGTTATGGCGCGTGCGCGGCGTGCGCGTGCTCGCGCCGCGCTCGTTTCGGCTGCTGCAGTGGGACGCGCTCGTGCTGCTCGGCGGCGGCTTCTCGATGGCTGCGGCGGTCGAGGCGAGCGGGCTCTCGGCGTGGCTCGGCACGCAGCTCGCCGCGCTGCGCGAATTCCCGCCATTCGCGCAGGTCGTCCTCGCGAGCCTCGCGACCGTGACGCTCTCCGCGTTCGCATCGAACGTCGCGACCACCGCGGTGATGCTGCCGATCCTCGTGAGCAGCATTTCGCCCGGGCACGCGAACGTGGCGCTCGTGTCCGCGGCGCTCGCGTCGTCGTGCGATTTTGCGCTGCCCGCAGGCACGCCGCCGAATGCGATCGTGTTCGGCTCGGGGTATGTCAAAGTGCCAGTGATGGCTCGGACGGGGGCCGTTCTCGATGTGCTGGCGGCTTTGATTTTGTCTGCGTGGTGCTGGTTTGTGGTGCCTTGGGTACTTGGGGGGGAGTGAGGAGGAGGTTCTTGCGCGGGCAGCGCCCCACGCGGGGTCGGGGGCTCGCGCCGCTCACCCGCTCGGCCGCTGCGCGTGGCCGCCGGGTGGTAGGGGACTCCGGGGTAGGCAGACGCACCGAGGTGAATCTGGACGTGGGTGCGGCCTGCGCCTGGGGTTCGCATTGCGACCCCCGCCCCCGCGTGGGGCTCGTGCTCGGGTTGCGGACTCCCGAGCGCGCCTGTTGGGGAGAGGGGTGCCGCGCGCCGCGCCGTTGAGGCGCGGCTTGCGGCACTGGGGGGTGGTTGCGTTGCGTTGAGTTTGGCGTTCAGCGTGACGGGAGGAGTGCGCCGTAGCCTTCGCGGTAGGTTGGGAACTCGAATGCGAAGCCGGTTGCGCGCAGTAGAGCGCTGGTGCAGCGCTTGCCGCTCGGCGCGGCATGCACGGCCGTGTCGCCGCGGGGCGCCGGTGCGCCGATGCGGGCGGCGAGCCAGCGTAGGACTTCGGACTGATCGGCGGGGTCGTGGTCGGCGCCGACATAACAAGCGGCTGCGCTTGGCAGCGTGAGCAGGTGGGCGCAGGCGCGGGCGGCGTCGTCGCGGTGGATGCGGTTGGTGTAATGAGGCGCTCGCGGCAACTCGGCAGCGCCGCTGCGCACGCGCGCGATCAGCGAGGTGCGGCCAGGGCCGTAGATCCCGCCGAGGCGGAGCGCGATGGCGCTGCAGCCGGCTGCGCGCGCCAGCGCTTCGCCCTCGAGCACGCGCTGACCCGTGAAGTTCGTGGGCTTCGTCGGCGACGATTCGTCAAGCCAGCTGCCGTCGTCGTGCGCGTACACCGAAGTGCTCGATGCGAACAGCACGCGCTGCAGCGCGCTGTGCAGCGCGAGCCGCGCCAGCAGGTTCGCGAGGCCATCGACGTACGCGCGCCGGTACGCCGCGTCGTCGCGCGCGTCGGCGGCGACGAGGTACGCGAGCGCGTCGATGCCCGCGAGCGGCAGTGCGCGCACGGCGGGCGCGTCGCCGAGATCGCACGCGAGCCAGCGCACGTTCGCGAGTCCGTCGGGCGCAGCGAGCACGGGTGGCGAGCGCCGCAGCGCAATCACCTCGTGCTCCGCATGCGCGAGCCGCCGCGCCAGCTCCGCGCCGACAAAGCCCGCGCCCGCGACCAGAACGCGCATCGCTCGCCTCGTGATTACTGTGCGCGCTCGGCGCGTGAGAAGTGGTGCAGCAAGATGCCGCTCGCGGTGGCGACGTTCAGCGAGTCGAAGCCCGCGCGCATGCGCACCGTGACACAGGCGTCGGCGACCGCGCGCGCCGCCTCCGAGAGCCCGTCTGCCTCGCTGCCAAACGCGAGGCAGACGCGCTCGGGCAGCGGGCGCGCGGAGCCGAACTCGCGCACGTCGATCGCATCCGGCTGCGCGACCGCAGCGAGCACGGTCCAGCCCGCCGCCCGCAGCTTCTCGAGCTCGCGCGGCCAGCTCGTACAGCGCGCAAACGGGAGCAGCAGCGTCGCGCCCGTCGAGACGCGCACCGACTTGCGGTAGAGCGGATCCGCGCCGCCGGGTGCGAGCAGCACCCCGTCTGCGCCGAACGCGCGCGCGTTGCGGAAGGTGCCGCCCACGTTGTCCGGGTCGGCGAGTCGCTCGAGCGCGACGAGCAGGCCGCTGCGTGCTTTCGCGATGAGCGCGTCGGGCACGAGCTCCGCGCCGCGCTCCGCGAGCGCGAGGCAGCCCTGATGAACGCGGTAACCGGCGAGCGAAGAGATCAGCTCGCGCGACGCGACGAAGATCTCCGGCGTGCCCGCATACGCCGCCAAAGCGGGGCGCAGCGCCTCCAGCGCGGCGTCGTTCACGAGCAGCGAGCGCACCGCGAAGCGTCTCGAGCCGAGCAGCCGCTCCACCACGAGCCGGCTCTCTGCTACGAACAACCCGCGCGCCGCGAGTAGGTCGCCTTCGCGCACGACCTGATAATCCGCGACGCGCGGATCGTCTCGCTCCGCGATCGCGATCGGCTTCACGCGGTTGGCGCCACACAGCGATTCACGAGCTCACCGACGCCTTCGATCGCGGTACGAATCGTCTCGCCGGCCTTCAGGTAGCGCTTGCGCACCGAGCCGACGCCTCCTGGGGTACCCGTGAAGATCAAGTCGCCAGGCAGCAGCTCGCAATGCCGTGACAGGTACGCGATCAGCTCCGGCACGCCGAAGATCAGCTGGCTCGTGCGCGACGTCTGCATGCGCTCCGCGTCGAGATCGCACGTGATCGCGAGGTCGAGCGGATTCGCGAGCTCGTCGAGCGACACGATCGCCGGCCCGATCGGCCCGAACGTCGCGCGCGACTTCCCGAGCGAAAACTGCGGCGGCTGGCTCGCGAACTGCAGCTTACGATCGCTCACGTCCTGCCCGGCGCAGTATCCCGCCACGAACTCCAGCGCCCGCGCCTCACTCACATTCAGCGCGCGACGCCCGATCACAACCACCAGCTCCGCCTCCCAATCGACGCGATCTCCGAACAAGATCACCTCGCTGCGCGGACCGACGAGACAGCTCGGAAACTTCGTGAATACCAGCGGCTCCGTCGGAACCGGCAGACCCGCCTCGAGCGCGTGATCCCGATAGTTGAGCCCGATCGCGAACACCGCCCGCGGCCGCGGCGAACATGGCCCGAGCGCCTCCGCATCGATCGCTGGCGCCCCTGATAACTCGACGGTCGCCGCGAACTCTCTCACCTTCTCCCAATTCGCGAGCGCCAGCATCGGATCCGGCCCGAACCGCCCGCCCGACGCATTCTCCAAGTCGACGCCGCGCTTCCCGTCACGCGACAGCGCCACCGCTCGCCCTCGCAGATTCCCGAGACGCATCAAGTCCTCCTCGAAGCCGGATGGATCACCGTAGCTCCGCGGCGCGAGCCCCCGGTCCGCGGGCGCTTCTCGACGACGCGGGCTCTCTCAGCCGTGGCGGGCCGCGATGAAGAGGGCGTCGCGCTCCTCGCCGGGCACCCAGCCGGTGCGCCCGACCTTGTGGAGCGCAAGGCGCAGCCTGGTGACGTCCTTCCGCGCGAAGGCGGCGAGCAGGCGTAGCTGCTCCTCGACGGCGGCCGCGTCACGGCGCGCGCTCTCGCTCTCCAGCAGGCGTTCGAAGAGCAGCGACAAGAGCTCTCGCGAGTCGCCGGCGAGGAACGCGTCCGCAGCTGCCGCCAACTCGGGGGGCAAGCGACGGAAGGCCTCGAGCCGCGCGCCGCGCCGGAGCCGCACGGCCGGGAGCCGCGACATCGGCTCCCGGTGTCCGAGCCGGGCGAAGAGCGCCACCAGCGCGTCGAAGGCCGCGCGCGCCCGCGCGCGCGAACGGAAGCAGCCGTGCCAGCGAACGTCGAGGCGGCTCCATTCCTCAGGCGTCGATGTGAACGCCAGCAGCACCCGCCCCTCGTCGCGCCCGACGCCGAGCGCCGGGTAGAGGAAGGCGAAGGCGCCGTCGACGTTGTAGGGCGGCCGCAGTGTGCGGATCAGCTCGTTCTCGAGGAGCAGCGCCTGTTTCTCGCTCTCCTGCGGGCGCACGTCGAGCGCCACGGCCTCGCGCACTAGCGTGCGCATCTTGCGGTGCGCCTTGCGCCGCGACGCGTTGCGATAACCGGCGAGCCGGCGTCGCAAGTCCTTCGCCTTCCCGGCGTAGAGCACGCGCCCGTCGGCGTCGAGGAACAGGTAGACGCCCGGCCCGCGAGACAACTCGCGGAGCCGGCCCGCACCGAACTTCCGATCGAAGAGCGCGGTCCCCACGATGGGAAGCTAGGCGCGGGCCGGCGGCAAGGCAGCGGCACCGCCACTGCTCCATCACGCGTGCCGCGTGACGTGCTCCACTTCCTTCGCACTCCCG
>JANNKN010000123.1:0-10294 GCA_031396315.1 Deltaproteobacteria bacterium | reverse complement strand
CCCCCGCCCCCCCCCCCCCTGCGCCGGGGGGGGGGGGTGCACCGTGGGGCGCTACACCGTTTTTATTGGGGATACCGCCGCGCGCGCCCCACCGCGGCGCCCCCGCTTCGCTGCCGGAGCGACCATGCCTACAGCCCCCTTCGACCCCGTTTCAGCCACCGAAGCCCTGCTCGCGACGGTTCCGCCAGACGTCGCGGCTCGCTCGGATGCGTACTTCGAGGGCGGTTACTGGCTCTTGTTATGGGGAACGCTCGTCTCCGTGGCGGCGGCGTGGGTGCTGCTCCACTTCGGCTTGGCCGCGCGCATGCGCGATCACGCGGAGCGCGCGTCGAGGAGGCCGTGGCTCTCTTCCCTCCTGTTCAGCGCGGCGTTCGTGGTCGCGAGCACGGGGCTCGAATTGCCGTGGTCGATCTACGCCGACTTCGTGCGCGAGCATCGATACGAGCTCGCGACCCAAAGCTTCGGCGAGTGGATCGTCGAGGCCGGCATCTCGCTCGCCGTGAGTGTCGCGCTGTTCGCGCCAGCGTTCGCTCTCTTCTATGGGTTGATCCGCCGCGCAGGCCGCGCGTGGTGGGCGTGGGGCAGCGCGCTCGCGATCGCGCTGGTCGCATTCGCACTTCTCATCCAGCCCGTCTACATCGAGCCGCTCTTCAACCACTACGCGCCGCTCGAGCCAGGCGCGCTGCGTGAAGAGATCCTTTCACTCGCAAGAGCGAACGGCGTCCCCACGGACGATGTGCTCGTCGTCGATTCATCGCGGCAGACGAATCGCATCTCCGCGAACGTCGCCGGCTTGTTCGGAACGGCACGCATCGCGCTGAGCGACAACCTGCTCGCGCAGGGCACGCCCGAGGAGATCCTGGCCGTGACTGCGCACGAGATCGGCCACTTCGCGCTCGGGCACGTCTCGACGCTGCTGATCCAGCTCGGCTTGGCATTCGGAGTCGGCTTCCTGTTCGCCGACCGCGTGTTCGCCGCAGTGCATCGCCGCCATGGCGCGCGCTTCGGCGTGCGCGATCTCGCGGATCCGGCGGGCCTGCCGATCCTGTACGCCGCCTTCTCGGTCTACCTGCTGCTGATGACACCCGCGCTGAACACGATCATCCGAGTGAACGAGTCGCAGGCGGATTTGTTCGCGCTGAATGCCGCGCGCCAGCCCGACGGCTTCGCGAGCATCGCGCTGAAGCTCGGCAGCCATCGGAAGCTCGCACCCGGACCGCTCGAAGAAGCGCTGATGTTCGACCATCCGTCGGGCCGCAGCCGAATCCTGATGGCGATGCGCTGGAAGGCGGAACATCTCGGCGAGCTCGCGGCCGCTGAAGCGAGCGAGCTGCGCCGTTAGCGACTGCGCTGGGGCCCGCGGCTCCCCGCCGTCAACCGCAGCAGCTTGGCCGAAGAGAACACGCCGCGTAGCCGCGTGTGCCCGCTCTCGTCTCGCGCGACCACCGGAATGTGCGTGCGCTGGGACCGCTTGAGTACATCGAGCACGTCCGCGACGGTCGCTCGCAGCGCGTCCTCCAGACGCAGCACGCTCCAATCCACGGTCGACTCCATCAGGTGGCGCACCAGCAGGTCCTCCCGCTGTGCGGCCATCTCCTGCGCATAGCGCAGTGGCTTCTCGCCCATGATGTCGTACGCGGTGATCATGCCGAGCACCAGCGAGCGCGGGTCGTCGAGCACGAACGCGGAGCGCACACCCGCGTGGCGCATGTGCTCGAGGGCCGCGTCGATCGGTTCGTCCGCGCGGACGCTCACGATCCCGTGCTCGTTGAAGTCGGTCATCACGCTGCGCGCGGGATCCGTGAGGCGCGCGTGCCAAGCGCCGGTCTGCGGCGGCGCGAGGGCCACATCCAGGGAGACGAGCTCGAGCTTGGTCATCGCAAACCTCCTGCTTGCCGGCCGCACACGACCGGCGCCAACGAATGTCAGAGCTTCCCGTCGCGCATGAGGTCTACCGGATCCCGCAGCCCGAGCATGCCGAGGTAGCCACCGCCGCTCGCGATCGCGTCGTGCACCGCGTAGCCGAGTACCTGCTGCGCCGCGCGCGGCAACGTGCGGGCGATCTCGGGCGGCACTGCGAGATAGTTATTCTCCTCGGTGCGCAGCCAGCCGAGCGTGTAGGAGATGTGCAAACCCGGGCGCCATTCGCTGGGCGTCGAGTTCGTACCGGCGCCGTGGATCGTCGAGCCGAGATAGATCACCGCGCTGCCGGCCGGCATGACGGCGTCCGCGATCTCGTGCTCCTCTGGCTTGCGCGTGCGCGGCCAGCGATGGCTGCCCGGCACGAGCCGCGTCGCGCCGACGTCGGCGCGGAAATCTTCGAGCGCGATCATCGAGGCGACTTGCAGCTCGCCGTGCGGCCGCGGCACATGCACCCACACGTCTTCGTCGCGATGCAGCATCTGCGCCTCGGCCCCCGGACCGCGATCGATCAAGTGCCCGAGGTTCAGCTGGTAGCGCGCGCACGAAGGCAGTAGCACGCGATCGCAGATCGCGAGCAAGACGGGATGGATCAGCACCTCGGTCGCGAACGTGGGCGACTGCGCGGCCATGCCGTTCACGTGCCGCGTCTTGTCGCCGAAGAAGAACTGGATCGCGGGGTTCAGATGCTTCAGCCCCGGGTCCGCGGCAGCGCGCACGGCGGCGACCTCGCCGCGGATGCGGGCGACCACGTCGCTCGAGAGAAAGCCCTCGACGATCACGCCGCCGTCGTCCTTCAGCGCTTGCTCGAGTGCGTCGTGCGACGCGTCGGACGGGAAGCGCTTCAGCGTCGCAGTCATGGGAGATACCTCGCGATGGATGCGGCGGCGCGAGACGCGCTCGCGCCGCCGCACATCGTCTCACGCCGCGAGCTTCGCCACCAGTTCGCGCAGCTGCGCATCGCCGATCTCGCGCTGGCTCGCAGCCACGCGCTGAAAGGCTCGGAAGGCGCGCTCCAGCTCCGCTTCGCCGAGCGCGAAGCCGAGTGCCGCGAGGCGGCTCGCGAAGCCCGCGCGGCCCGAGAGCTTGCCGAGCACGATCTCGCTGCCGAAGGGGTGTCCGATCAGCGCCGGGTCGAGCACCTCGTAGGTCTCGCGGTGCTTGAGCACGCCGTCCTGATGGATGCCCGAGGCGTGGCGGAACGCGTTGCGGCCGACCACCGCCTTGTTAGGCGAGACGACGATGCCCGAGCGCTCCGCAACCATGCGCGAAAGCTCGTGCAGCGTCGCGAGGCGCAGCCCGGTCGTAACGCCGAGCCGCGCACCGTGCACATGCAGCGCGGCCGCGACCTCCTCGAGCGCCGTATTGCCCGCCCGCTCGCCGATGCCGTTGACGGTGAGCTCCACCTGCCCCGCGCCGGCCGCAATCGCCGCCAGCGTGTTCGCGCTCGCGAGCCCGAGGTCATCCTGCCCGTGGAACGAGATCGTCGCGGCGTCGAGCTCGGGCACGCGCGCGCGCACGTCGCGAATCATCGCGGCCACCTGATCGGGCGTCGCGCAACCGACCGTGTCGGGGAGATTCAGTGTGCGGGCGCCGGCCGTGAGCACTGCGCGCGCGAGCTCCGCGATGAACTCAGGCGCCGCGCGCGTCGCGTCCATCGGCGAGAACTCGACATCGTCGGTGAACTCAAGCGCGCTCCGCACCATCGCCGCCGCCATTGCGGCCACCTGCTCGCGCGACTTCCCGAGCTGATGCGCGAGCTGCATGTCGCTCGCGTTCACGAACACGTGAATGCGCGGCGCGCGGGCGTGACGCAGCGCTGCGCCCGCGGCGGCGATGTCCTTGGGTACGGCGCGCGCGAGTGCGCACACCGTCGCGTCGCGAACTTCGAGCGCCACCGCCGCGACCGCCGCGGCCTCCTCCGGCGAGTTCACCGGAAAGCCCGCCTCGATCACGTCGACACCGAGCGCATCGAGGCGTGCCGCGATCTCCGCCTTGTCGTGGGCGGAGAAGCAGACGCCTGCGGATTGCTCGCCGTCGCGCAGCGTGGTGTCGAGGATCGCGATGCGCCGCGGCGGCGCGCTGCCTCGAGCTTGGGCTCCCTGAGAACTCGACTCGTCGACCTGAGAACGCATGACTCTCTCCTCGGTGTCGCCGCCGCCCGCAGCGCCCGCCGGGAGATCTCACGCGTTTCGCAAAGCCCAGAAACACGAAACCCTCTCCGGCCAGCGCGGCGGGAGAGGGCTTCGTTGTGCGCAGTGAGCGCTAGCCCAATCCCGCCCCAATAAGGAGCAGAGCCGCCCCAATGAGGAGCGCGGCCTGCAGTAGGCCGAGGGCCAGCGAGTCGTGCGCGATTCGTTGCATCGCTCGCTTGGTTAGCCGAGCCCGCGCTCGGCTGTCAAACGAGCGCGCCGAGCAACCGCTCACGGGCGCGAATCGACGGCGGGCAACGGGGACGCTTCGATCAACTCCGCGAGCCGCCGCTGGATCTCGCTGACGCGATAGGGCTTCGGCAAGAAGCCGACACCGGGGAGTGTCGCGAGGCGCGTCGCCGCTTCGTGCACGTCGAAGCCGCTCGAGAGCAACACGGGAAGATCGGGCCGAATTGCGCGCAGCCTGCGCAACGTCTCCTCGCCGTCGACTTCGGGCATGCTCATGTCGACGACCGCCGCGACGACATCCGCAGTCGCAGAGCGCACCAGGTTTTCGGCCTCGAGGCCGCCTGCGGCCTCCAGTACGCGATAACCCGCGCTCGTGAGCGCGCGCGCCAGCATGCGTCGAACGGCTACCTGATCGTCGACCACGAGAATCGTCGCGTCGCTGCCCGGGGCTGCGGAGCTGCGTGGCTCCGCAGCTTGCTCCACGCCCTCCCCCGTCTCCGGCAGGAAGAGCGTGAACTCGCTGCCCTTTCCGAGCTCGCTCGTGACGCGGAAGCCACCGCCGTGCGCGCGTGCGATGCCGAGCGCCGCCGCGAGCCCGAGGCCGCGGCCGGATTGCTTCGTCGTGTAGAACGGATCGAACACGCGGCGCAGCGTCTCCCGACTCATCCCGATGCCATTGTCGACGACGCGCAGGAACGCGTAGCCGCCTGCCGCCCGCGGCAGCGCCGGTTCGAGCAGCGAGGCCGCATCGGCGCTGAGCGACTCGCTGCCGGTCGACACGTCGATCGCGCCGCCGGACGCCGCCGTCGCATCTGCCGCATTCAGAATGAGATTCAGCACGACTTGTTGGAGCTGTGCGCGATCCCCCCGCACGACGTTCGTGTCCTCGGCGCCGCTCGCGCGCAAGGCGACACGCGGCGGGAGTGAGCTTTGCGTGAGTTTGCATACGCCTGCGACCTCGCGCGCGAGATCGACGGGCGCGAGGTTCTGCACGCCGCGGCCCGCGTACGCGAGGAGCTCCTTCGCGAGCAGCGCCGCGCGATCGCCCGCGTCGAGAATCGCCTCGAGATCCGTGCGCAGCTCGCGCTGCGGCGTGCGGGCGAGCGCAAGCGTCGCGTTGCCGATCACGACGGCCAGCAAGTTATTGAAGTCGTGCGCTACGCCGCCCGCGAGCAGCCCGAGGCTCTGCAGACGTTCGCCGCGCGCGAGGCGTTCCTGGAGTCGCTCGCGATGCGCCACCTCCTCGCGCACCAACGCGAGACTCTGCTCGGCGGCAGCGCGCTGGCGCTCGCTCTCGTTGGTCGCCTGCTCGAGCCTCGCGCGATAGCGCGCGCTCGCAATTTGCATCATGAGCGAAACAGCGAACGTGGCGCCGAGCATCATCGATGCGCGCAGCCATTCGGCCGTGAGTCCGGTGCGCAGCGGTCCGATAGAGAAGCCAACCACGATCATCGCCGTGAGCAGCCAGTAGCGCCGCATCGAGATCCCGACGAAACCGAGCCCCACTTGCGTCAAGTAGAAGCCGAAGGCCTCGTGCACGCTGCCGATGAGCCACATCACCTGCACATTGTTGAGGGTGGTGAGGACTGCGAGCCACGTGATGAACGACTCCGGGCTCGGAGTACGGCGGACCCAACGCCAGGCGAGCGCGAGCAACGCGAGACTGGTCGCCGCCGCGAGCCCGACCACCGCGCTGCGAAGGCCGCCGGCGAGCGTGCGCCAATGGACCGGCACGAGGGCGGCGTAGTAAGCGCCGAGCACTACCGCTGCCGGCACCGACGTATCGCGGATCGCCAACCGGAAGAGCGTGAGCTCTCTCGCAGGCGTCACGACAGCGCGCGCGTCGGTCGGCGTCTCGTCAGCGAAGCCCATGCGCGGAGCGTACTCCCGACGCAGCTCGGCGTGCCGAGAATCGCCCGACGCCCCGCGCAGCGCGCGTGTTACGGTGCCGGCATGCGACGCGAGACCGGCCAGCTCGAGCACGATGGCGAACGCCTCTACTTCGAGTGCGCAGGCGACGGGCCCGCACTGGTGTTCACGCATGGAGCGGGCGGCAACCATGCGGTGTGGTTCGAGCAGACGGCTCACTTCGCGCGCTCGCGTCGGGTCGTGCTGTGGGACCAGCGCGGTTTTGGCCGCTCCAGCGCGCGCGGGGGGCCTAACACGCCCGAGCGAGCCGTCGGCGACCTCGCCGCCCTGCTCGATCACCTCGGCGTCGCGCGCGCCGACCTGGTCGGCCAATCGATGGGCGGCTGGGCCGTGCTCGGCTTCGCGCTCGCCCAGCCGCAGCGCGTCCGCTCGCTCGTGCTCGCCGATACGCCCGGCGGGATCGACACCCCCGAGCTGCGCGCCGCGTGGGCAAACGTCGGAAAAGGCAGCGGATTCGCGTCCAACGAATTGGGCCGTCACCCGGCAGTCGCGCCGGACTTCTTCGAGCGCCACCCCGCGCGCGCCGTGCTCTACCCACAGCTCGGAGGCTTCGGCGAACCCAAGCTCGCCGACGTGTTGCCGAGCCTCGTCCGCACGCGCCACGACGCGGCCGCGCTCGCGAAGCTCGCTTGTCCCGTGCTGCTCGTCGTCGGGGAAGTCGACGCTCTCTTCTCGCCGGAAGTGATTGCCGCCAGCGCCAAGCTTCTGCCCGCGGCGTGCCACGCGCGCGTCACGACGATCCCGCGGGCGGGTCACTCGCCGTATTTCGAGGAGCCCCTGGAATGGAATCGCGTGGTGGGGGAATTCCTCGCGAGTGCGGGCTGAACCGCGTTACTCGACGAGCTCCGGCGCGAAGCCGCGGCGCAGCGTGTTCTCCGTGACGACGCGCGGGTCGGCGAACTGCAGCAAGTAGTTGGGGCCCCCGGCCTTCGTGCCAATGCCGCTCATGGCAAAGCCGCCGAACGGTTGCCGGCCAACGAGTGCCCCGGTCGAGCCTCGATTCAAGTAGAGGTTGCCCACGCGGAAACGGCGGCGCGCTTCGTCGAGATGCGCGGGCGAGCGCGAGTAGACGGCGCCCGTGAGCGCGAACTCGGTGTTCGCGGCGACGTCGAGTGCGTGCGCGAAGTCGCGCGCGCGAAAGATGGCGAGCAGCGGGCCGAACAGCTCGCGCTGCATCAGCTCGTGCCGCGCGTCGTCCACCGCGAGAATTGCCGGGGGTACGAACCAGCCGCCGTGCGGCGCAGTTCCGACGAACAGCTTGCGCGCGCCCGGTGACTCGATCGCGCCGAGAAGCCGCTGCTGCGCTTCGGCGTCCGCCAGCGGGCCGATCGCCGTGCCGGGTAAGTGCGCTGCGCCTACGGGCAGCGCGGCTGCCGCAGCGACGAGTCGCAAGACGAACGCCTCGTAGACGCCTTCGACGACGAGCACGCGGGAGCAGGCGGAGCACTTCTGCCCGGCGTAGCCGAACGCACTGCGCAGCACGCCGATCACGGCTTCGTCGAGATCGGCGTCGTCGTCGACCACGATCGCGTTCTTGCCACCCATCTCGCAGACGACGCGCTTCACCTGCGCTTGGCCCGGCTGCGTCTTTGCCGCCGCCTCGACGATCGCGAGGCCGACGCCCTTGCTGCCGGTGAAGGCGATCTGCGCAACGTCGCGATGCGAGACGAGGCCCGGGCCGATCTCTTCGCCAACGCCCGGCAGGAACGAGACGACCTCCGGAGGGAAGCCGGCCCCTAACATGCGCTGGTGAAGTCGCCAGGCGATCGCACTCGACTGTTCGGCGGGCTTCATCACGACCGTGTTTCCGGCCACGAGCGCAGCGGCCGCCATGCCGGCGAGAATCGCGAGCGGAAAATTCCACGGGGCGATGACCACGCACACGCCGCGACCCTCGAAGGAGAGCGTGTTCTGCTCGCCGAGCACGCTCCCCTGCGCACGCGGAGAGAGCTCCGTGAGCGCTCGCCGGGCGTAATAACGGCAGAAGTCGACGCCTTCCGCGACATCGCCGTCCGCCTCGCGCCAAGGCTTCCCGACTTCGAGGCACTGCAGGGCGGCGAGCTCGTGCCGGTCGCGCTCGAGCGCGTCCGCGAGCGCTTCGAGCAATGCGGCGCGCGCGGCGAGCGGCCGATCACGCCACGCGGGCCACGCGCGCGCGGCGGCAGCGACGGCGGCATTCGCGTCGTCCGCACTCGCGAGCGAAACGCGGCTAACGCAGTGCGCGGTGTCGGAAGGGCACTCGCGTTCGAGCGTGCGCGGCGCGCGCGGCGTGTGGCCCGCGATCGCGATCGGAACGTCGATGGGCGCAGCGCGCTGCGCTGCGTTCACCGCGCTCGCAAAAAGCGTGCGCTGCGCCGCGTCCGCGAAATCCGTGGGCGGGCAGCCCTCGAACGGAGTCGTCAGGTCGCCGCGACGCATGCGCGGCGCGCTCGACGAGGCTCGCGCGGGCGCTCCGCTGCGCTGCTCCTCCGCGCCAGGCGCCGGCGCCGCGAGCAGCAGCGCGACGTCTGCCTGCTCGTGGTGCGAGAGTCGCAGGAAGCCTGCGTTTGCGGTGTTTTCGAGCAGCCGGCGCACGAGATAGGCCATGCCCGGCAGCAGCTCACCGACCGGCGCGTACACACGCACGCGGCGCCCCGTCGCGCGAATCGCGGCGCGCTCGGGCTCCGCCATGCCGTAGAGCATCTGCACTTCGAGCGCGTCGATCGGCACGCGCAGCTCCTCCGCCACCGCGAACGCGTGCGCGAGCGAGCGCAGATTGTGCGAGCCGAAGGCGGGAGCGGTGTCGACGTGAGTTTCGAGCAAGCGCCGCGAGAGGCGCTCGTAGCACGCATCGGTCTCCGCCTTCGTGCGCCAGACCGGCGACGGCCAGCCGTTTTGATCGGCCACGACCGATTCGAAATCCCAATACGCGCCCTTCACGAGCCGGATCGTGATCGGCGTGCCGCGGCGCCGCGCGAGCTCGAGCAACCGCTCATAGATCGGCTCGGCCTCGCGCAGGTAAGCCTGCAGCACCACGCCGAGATGCGGCCAATCGCGCAGTTCCGGCGCGAGCGCGACGCGCTCGAACAGCTCGTAAGCCATGCCGTGGGTCGCGCGCTGCTCGAGGTCGACGTTCAGGAAGGCGCCGCGCCGGCGCGCTTCCAAGAAGACCGGCAGGGTGCGCCGAAACAACGCCTCGACTGCGCCCACATGATCCGCTGGATCGAGCTGGGAATCGAGCGCGGAGAGCTTGAGGCTCACGTTCGCGCGCGGCGCGCGATCGAGCACCGGATCCGCGGGCCAGCCCGCGACCTGGGCCGGCAGGTTCTCGACCAGATCGCGGTAGCGCGCGAGATACGCCTCGGCCTCGGGCTCGCTGAGCGTCGCCTCCCCCAATAAGTCGACCGTGAAGCCGATGCCCGCTGCGTGAAGCCGACGCAGCGCCGGCAGCGTGTCCCGCGCATCGCGGCCGACGATGAAGCGCGCCGCCATCGACTCGATGTTCTTGCGCAGTGCCGCTTGCGCCACGCCGCCGGTGAGCCGCGCGGTGGTCGCACGCAACGCCGTCGCGATCGCGGCCGGCAGCTCGCGGTCGCCGCGCAGCAACATCTCGTCGACGTGGCGTGCCACCTGCTCGCGCGTATGCAGCATCGGGAAGGCGTCGACGAAACGGAACAGGTCGACCTTGAAGGCCGGGTCGCGCATCGCCCAGGCGAGCAGCTGCCCCTCCCAATACGCAGAGGAGAACACGCCCGGAGTCTCGCCGCGCGCGCTCTCTAACAGCTCGCGGCCGATGGCTTGGATGCGGGCTTCGAGCGCAGCGGGCCTCATGCGCACTCGCTCGCTGCGAGAGCGCTGCGCACGTCGATCGTGAATCTCGCCATCCGAGCCCCCTGCCTGGCTTCCACGCCGCGCTGGTGCGACCCGCGCATTGTCGCCGAAGCACTGGGTGCGGTCGCGCTCAATCAGCGAGCCGTTGCGCAGGCGGATCTGGAGGCCGTGGATTGCACGGACTGGGTTAGCTTCGCCGGCTTCTTAGGAGCCAACGGTGCCGAGTGCGTCGCGGCTGATCGACCGCTGCAGCC
>JANNKN010000113.1:0-2037 GCA_031396315.1 Deltaproteobacteria bacterium | reverse complement strand
TGCCGTACCCGCCGAGCCGGCCCGAGAAGATCACGACGCCCGCGGCCGCGGCCCAGATCGGCGCTCCGTCGCGCGTGCTGATGTCGATGCCTTCGTGGGGCCGTCCGCTGCGCACGCCGAAGCCTGAGGTGACGATGCCGTGCACCGGCCAGCCGAGCGCGAGCCGCGCGGCGTCCGCGTCGAGCTCGCGCGCGAGCGGTTCGCGCGGCGCGGCGCGGCGCGGCGCGTGCCTGGAATCGCGAGCCGCGATCCGACCTCGAGCCCGCGCGGATCGCGGATGCCGTTCTCGCGCATCAGCGCCTCGACGCTCACGCCGTAGTGGAGCGCGATGCGGTAGAGGTTCTCGCCGCGCTGCACGACGTGCACCGCGCTGGGTGCCCTGGGCGCGCTCGGCGAGACGCAGGCGAGTGCGAGCAGCAGCGCAACGAGCGTGGCGAGCCGGCGAGCGGCGCGTGGGCGGCGCGCGGCCGTCACGCGCGAAAACCGTGCTCGCCGATCAGGTCTACGAAGCGGCACGCGCCGAGCGCTTCTTGCGAGGTGCGGCCATCGCGCGCGCGGCGCACGCGCACGAGCGTCTGTGCACCGCGCCCGCCGAACGGCCCGACGAGGCGCCCGCCTGGCGCGAGCTGCTCGAGGAGCGGCGCGGGAATTTCGGGCCCGCCCGCGGTGACGACGATCGCGTCGAAGGGCCCTTCCGCGGGCCAGCCGCGCGTGCCGTCGCCGAGGTAGACGACGACGTTCGTCACGCCGAGCCGGTCGAGGGCGCTGCGCGCGCGCGAAGCGAGCGCAGGAATGCGCTCGATCGAGATCACGCGCTCGGCGAGGCGCGACAGGATTGCGGCCTGATAAGCGGAGCCGGTGCCAATTTCGAGTACGCGCTCCTTGCCCGTGAGCTCGAGCGCCTCGCTCATCGCGGCCACGATGCCGGGGGCGGAGATCGTCTGGCCTTCGCCGATGGGGATCGCGACGTCGTCGTAGGCCTGATGACTCAGCGCGTCCGCCACCAGCAGATGGCGCGGCACGCTCGCCATCGCAGCGAGCACGCGCGCGTCGCGAATGCCCGTCGCCGCGAGCCGTTCGATCAGGCGCCGGCGCGCGCCGCCGAAGCGGTCCTCGTTCTTCGTGCGCGCGAGCTGCAACTCGACCTCCCCCGGATCGCGCGCAATCTAAGAAGTCGAGCGCTCGGGCGAAACCTCTTCGAGCTCGCGCCCGGCGGTCTCGGGGATCGCGAACCATGCGAGCGTGGCGGCCACGAGCAGCGCCGGCAGCAACGCGGTAATCGCGGCGCTGTGCGAGCCGAGCACGTCGTAGAGCCAAGCCTCGATGAACAAGCCGCTGACGCCGCCGAGCGTCGACACGACCATGCGCGCCGACGATGCCGTGCCGCGGTAGGACGTGGGGAACAGCTCGCCACCGAGCGCGCGTACGAGCACGGTCACGCCCTGGAGCGCGAACACCTGCACGATCCAGAGCGGCGCGATCCAGAAGCCGCTCGTGTCGTAGAAGGCCGTGTACGCGGCGCCCATCAGCAGCATCAGCACGATCAGCACCGGTTTGCGACCGACGCGATCGCTCCACAATCCCGCCGCCTGGTTGCCCGCAACCGCGAGCACGCCGCCCGCCAGGTAGAGGACGGTGACTTGCCCCGGCGAGTAGCCGTGCACTTCCTGCAGCGTCTTTGCCATGAACATGCCGGCCGCGCTCGCGGCGAGGTCGAGCGAGAATGC
This sequence comes from Deltaproteobacteria bacterium, assembly GCA_031396315.1. Taxonomy (GTDB): domain Bacteria; phylum Myxococcota_A; class UBA9160; order UBA9160; family UBA6930; genus VGRF01. The sequence goes on along the minus strand of JANNKN010000113.1, from coordinate 310 downwards.
GACGCCGAGCAGAGCCGCGAGGCGCTTCGGGTATGCGGTCGCGAGCGAATAGAGCGGCGCCCACCATCGGCCTTTTGAAGTGCGGCTCGCCGCGAACCGCGCAGTCTCGGGAAGCCCGCGTCGCAGCCAGGCGAGCCCGAGTAGCGGCAGCGCGCCGACGGCGTAGAGCGTTCGCCACCCGTACGGGATGTGTTCGACGAGCGATAGCGCGATGGCGGTGGCGCCGTGACCGAACGCGCCGAGCGCGCCGAGTAGGCCCAGACCGAAGCCACGATCCTTGGCAGCGAGCTCCTCGGTGACCATCACGATG
>JANNKN010000088.1:0-3851 GCA_031396315.1 Deltaproteobacteria bacterium | reverse complement strand
TCGAGAGATCGAGCTCGGCGCTTCGCTTTTGGGGCGCAGAATCCGCGGCGGCGCCGTGGTACACACGCGCCTCCCATGCGAGGTGCCCATGTACATCGATTTCACGCCGGAACAGAAGAAGCTCGCGGTTGAGCTGCGGGCGTACTTCGAGCAGCTGATTTCGCCGCAAGTGCAGGGCGAGATTCGCGGCTCCGAAGGCGGGGGCCCCGAGTTCCGCCGCGTGCTCCGTCAACTCGGCAAGGACGGCTGGCTTGGCATCGGTTGGCCGAAGGAATTTGGCGGCCGCGCGATGGGTGCGATGGAGCAATACATTTTCGCCGAGGAGATTCAGCGCACCGGCTACCCGCTGCCCTTCCTCACGATCGGCACAGTCGGCCCGACGATCATGAAGTTCGGCACCGACGAGCAGAAGAAGCACTTCCTGCCGAAGATCCTCGCGGGCGAAATGCTGATCGCCGTCGGCTACTCGGAGCCCAGCGCTGGCACCGATCTGGCATCACTCAAGACGACGGCGATCCGCGACGGCGACGAGTACGTGATCAACGGTCAGAAGATGTTCACGAGCCTCGCCGACCACTCCGATTACGTGTGGCTCGCGGTGCGCACGAACTCGAGCGCCGCGAAGCATCGCGGCATCTCGATGATCCTCGTTCCGCTGAACTCACCCGGCCTGAAGATCACCCCGATCTGGACCGTCGGCGGCGTGCGAACCAACGCGACTTACTACGACGACGTGCGCGTTCCGGTGAGCAACCTGATTGGCGGCGAGAACAACGGCTGGACGCTCATCACGAATCAGCTGAATCACGAGCGCGTCTCGCTCTTCAACTACGGCCCGATGGCGCAGAACTTCGGCGAAGTCGTGCGCTGGGCGCGCGAGACGGATCACCCGAAGGGCGGCAAGGTGATCGAACGTTCGTGGGTCCAGCAGAACCTCGCCAAGTTCAAAGCCAAGCTCGAAGTGCTGAAGGTGCTGAATTGGAAGCAGGCGTGGGACATCACCCAGGGCGGCTTGCACCCGGCGCAAGCTTCGAGCGTGAAGGTGTTCGCAAGCGAGTTCAACGTCGAGGGCTACCACCTGCTGGGCGAGGTGCTCGGCGAGGCGGGCGCCATCCGTGACGGCTCGCCGGGCGCGATCCTGCGCGGGAAGGTCGAACGCACGTACCGCTCGGTGTTGATCCTCACCTTCGGCGGCGGCACGAACGAAGTGCAGCGCGACATCATCGCGATGGCCGGCCTCGGCATGCCGCATTACAAGAACTGAAGAGGGCAGCATGGACTTCTCGTTGTCCGAGGATCAGCGCTCGCTCCGCGAGCTAGCGCGAAAAATTCTCGACGAGCTCGCGACGCACGAGCGGCTGAAGGCCGTGAAGGCGACGCCGGAGCGCGTAGACCGGGAGCTCTGGCGCGAGCTCGCCAAAGCCAACTTGTTGGGCGTCGCGATCGACGAGCGCTTCGGCGGGAACGGCACCGGCCTCAGCGAGCTCGCGATCGTGCTCGAAGAGATCGGCCGGGCCGTCGCGCCGGTTCCGATCTACCCGACGCTCGTGCTCGGCGCGCTGCCGATCGCCGCGTTCGGCAGCGAGGCGCTGCGCGCGAAGTGGTTGCCGCGTGTCGCATCCGGCGACGCGATCCTCGCCGCCGCGATCGTCGAGGATCGCCCGCTCGATGTCGTGAGCGCGCGCCGCGACGGCGATGCGTTCGTGCTGAACGGCATGCGCTCGCTGGTGCAGGCCGCGCACGTCGCGGACGCGATCCTCGTGCCCGCCACGACGGACGGCGGGACTACTTTGTTCTTGGTCGATCCGCGCGCGCAGGGAGTGCACCTCGAGCGCGTCGAGACGACTGACGAGCACTTGCGGCCGCACTTCCGCGCGACCGACGTGCGCGTGAGCCAGGCCGACGTGGTCGGCGCCGTCGGGCAGGGCGACGAGATCCTCGCTTGGCTGTCGCAGCGCGCGACGCTCGCGCTCTGCGCAATGCAGGTCGGCGTGGCGGAGCGCGCGCTCCAGATCACCGCGCGGTATACGATCGAGCGGGTCCAGTTCGGCCGCCCGATCGGCAGCTTCCAGGCGGTGCATACGCGCGCAGGAGACGCCTTCGTCGACGTGCAGGCGATGCGCCTCACGACGCAACGTGCGCTGCACCTGCTCGAGCACGGCGAAGACGCCAGCGAGAACCTGATCATCGCGAAGTATTGGGCCGCGGAGGGTGGCGCGCGAGTCACGTACGCGGCGCAGCACCTCCACGGCGGCATCGGCGTCGACATCGACTACCCGATCCACCGCTACTACTTGTGGGCGCGCCAGATCGGCCTGCACCTCGGCAGCGGTGCCGAGCAGATAGCAATACTGGGAGCGCGGCTCGCGAGCTGACCGCCGTCCGGCCGCGCAAACCAAGATGAACGAATCCTGGGGCGCCTCAACGGCGCCCCAGGATTCGCCCTCCCTAACACCCTGCACGCCAGCGCCCAGGTTCCACCGCGCAACGCCGGCGCCGGGGCGAGCGGGGCGGGGCGAGTCGCAGCCGCAGGGCCCGGACCCACCACAGGCCCTTGCACACCCACGAAGTCACGCAGTCTGGGTCGCGAGCGCGAAAGCACGCCCGAGTGCAGCGCGCCATCTCCACCCAACTCCGCAAGCCCACACGCCAAGGGCCCGAAGCGCGACCGCCCCGCCCCGCTCGCCCCGGCGCCGCCTCGCTGCTCCGAACTCTTACCCGAGCTCGCTCGCGCTCTTGATGATCTTCCCGACGATGCCGTAGACCTGCGCCTCTTCCGGCGACATCCAGTAATTACGGTCCGTGTCTTGTTCGACTCTCTCGAGCGTCTGCCCGGTTGCGTCGGCGATCGTTTGGTTGAGGCGCTGACGCGCCTTCACGATCTCTTCGGCCTCGATGCGAATGTCGATCGCGCGGCCGCCGATGCCGCCGAGCGGCTGATGGATCATGAAGCGCGTGTTGGGAAGGCAGAGCCGGTCCTTCTTCGGCACCGCGAGATAGATGTGCGTCCCGGCGCTCGCGACCCAGCCCGTGCCGATGATGCGCACGCGCGGCTTCACGAACCGGATCATGTCGTGGATCGTGTCGCCCGCCTCGACGTGCCCGCCTTCGGAGTGCAGGAACATCGTGATGGGTTCGTCGCTCGCCGAGGCGAGCGCGAGCAGCTGCGCGGTGATTTCCTGCGCGAGCTTCGAAGTGATCTCGCCGTGCAACAGGATCGTGCGCGACTCGAACAGTCGCTCCACGATCTTCGCGGGCATCGGCGTCGGAAGCTGCGGCGCTTCAGGCGTTTCGTCGTCGTCTTCAGCTCTCACACGTTCCTCGCGGCAAAATGAAGTCGGACGGTAACGGATGGCGCTCGGCCGCGGGCTCAATTGTCGAGCGGTTTCGCGAGAAGCGGCGGCGCCGGCCGCGGCAGGCCCGGCGCCGTCCATGCGCCGTCGGCGTCCGCGTCGACGAAGATCGGGTTGGTGAACGCGAACGGCTGGTTGCCCGGCAATACGCTCGCGTATGCGCCCTCGGCCGGGCCGCTGACTTCGACGAACACGAAGGCGTCGCCCGCGAAGCGCAGTGCGAACTTCGCGCGCCCGCCCGCCGCGATCGGCTTGCTCGCCGCGAGTACGGCGTTCACGTAGACGCGCACCTCGCGGACGGGCACCCAGGGCGCCGCCCGCACGTCCACCACCAGATCGCCAGCCGCCCCGGCGAAGGTCGCGCCCGGGCCGGCTTCACCGAGCCGCGTAAACACGAGCGGCCCGCTCGTGCCGAAGCTCCGGCCTGCGCGCAGCGATGCGAGCAGCGCGTCCTCGTCGAGCTGCGCGGCATCGTCGTTCGCGACGGCTACGTAGTTG
>JANNKN010000051.1:0-10721 GCA_031396315.1 Deltaproteobacteria bacterium | reverse complement strand
CTCGTCGGCGAAGAACGCGAGCTGCCGCTTCGCGGCGAGCGGGTCGCGCGCGAGATCGTGGCCGGCGAGCCGGATCGTGCCTTGGGACGGCGGGATGACGCCCGCGAGGCAGCGCAGCGTAGAGGTCTTGCCCGCGCCGTTCGGGCCGACGAGCCCGAGCACTTCGCCCGGCCGCACCACGAACGAGAGCTGATCGACGGCGGTGAAGTCGCCGTAACGCTTCGTGAGACCTTCGACTTCGATCATCGGCGAAGCCCGCGAGGCCAGCTGCGTTCCGCGCTCGCAATGCTCATCACCCGAACCTCAATTCCAGCGCAGCGCTGCCCCGCCGGTCGCTCGCGCACAGCCTGCCACGATCCCGATTGATTATCGCCCCATCGTCGCCATAGTGGCCGTGCGCGCGCCTGGAGCTGCCCTTGACCCACATCGACTCCTGGCTCCCCGCCTACGAGTTCTCCGAGCACCACGAGAAGCTCGTGCGCGCGCCCGCGAGCGCGGTGCTGCGGGCGCTGCACGAAGTGGACGTGACGCGCATCCCCTTGCTGCGAGCGCTGATGGCGATTCGCGCGCTGCCGGCGCTCGTACTCACCCCGCGCGCTGCGCTGGCTCGGCTGCGGCAACCAAAGCCGAAGCGCACGCTCGGCCTAATTGCCGTCAGCGGTGGCGCGATCCTGTGCGACGAGCCGCGCGAGATCGTGGTCGGCCTCACGGGCCGCTTCTGGCGCGCCATGGGCGAGATCCTGCCGAGCGACCCAGCGACCTTCCGCAACGCGCCGCCGCCGGGCTGCGCGCGCGTCGCGATGAACTTCCTGCTCACGCCGCAGCCGGACGGCACCACGCTCGTCTCCACCGAGACGCGCATCCACTGCGCCGACGCCGCCTCGCGCCGCGCGTTCGCATGGTATTGGCGCGCGATCCGGCTCGGCAGCGGCGCGATCCGGCACGCGATGCTGAGCGCGTTGAAGCGCGCAGCCGAGGCGAACGGGGCCTGAGCGATCGAAGCGGATGGCGCGCGAATGGCGCTAGCTCGACGAGAAATGCGGCGGCAGATCGGACTCCGATCTGTGCCATGCTGCGCGCATCGGAGGTATTCCCGTGCTCCAAACCGTCGTCGTCGTGCTCGTCATTCTCTGGCTGCTCGGGTTGGTCGGCCCCTACAACCCGGTCGGCGGCTTGATCCACATCCTCTTGGTCGTCGCGATCGTGGTGGTCCTGATTCGCGTCATCCAGGGTCGCAAGCCCTTGGGCTAGTCGGGACTGCCCGCACAGAAGCGAGTCGCGCGGAGGCCGCCGACCCGACCGAACCGGTCTCTCTGATGGAGGCGACCCAGATGAACTCAGTCAAGCTCGGGGCGATGGCATTGATCGCAGCGGGCGTCCTCGCGTTGGTGTACGGCGGGGTCACCTATACGAAAGAGAGTCACGAGGCGAAGGTCGGCCCGTTCGAGTTCTCGGTAGAGGACAAGGAGACGATCAACATCCCGGTCTGGGCGGGCGTGGGAGCGATCGTGGCTGGCGTGGCGCTGCTGGTGGTGCGCCAGCCGAAGTGATCCTGCGCCGGTCGCTGACCGGTGCTCACCGCGCCGACAGGCTCACGAGCCGGTCAGTCGCGTCGATGTAGCCTTCGACGAGCTCGTAGATCACGTCGCGCACAGCCTTGCGCTCCTTGATCATGCCCACGGCTTGCCCCACCGGATTGAACGCCACCTTCTGCGTCTGCCCGACGCCGGCATAACGGCTCGTGCGTGAGATCGCGTCGGCCGTGACCATCCCCTGCAGCGGCATGCCGAGCGGCTTCGGGTTCTCCGGTTTCTCCCACGCCTCCGTCCAGTCGTTCCGCAGCATGCGGGCCGGCTTGCCCGTCCACGAGCGCGAACGCACCGCGTCCTCGCTGCTGGCGCGCAGCAGCGACTCGATTTGCGCCGGCTCCGACTCCGCCTCTTCGACCGTGAGCCACAGCGAGCCGGTCCACACGCCTTGCGCGCCGAGTGCGAGCGCGGCAGCGACCTGCGCGCCGCTCGCGATTCCGCCCGCCGCGAGCACGGGCGTCGGCGCTACTGCCGCGATCACCTGAGGCCACAGCACCAGGCTGCCGACCTCGCCCGTGTGGCCGCCGCCCTCGGTGCCCTGCGCGATGATGATGTCGACGCCGGCCTCCTTGTGCCGCTTCGCCTGATGGATGCGCCCGCACAGCGCGGCGATCAGGCGTCCACTCTCGTGCACGCGCTGGATCACGTCTGCCGGCGGCGTGCCGAGCGCGTTCGCGATCAGGCGCACCCTCGGGTGCGAGAGCGCGACTTCGAGCTGCGGCGCCGCCGTCGTCGCCGTCCACCCGAGCAGCTGACGCGCCTGCTGGTCGGCGGGCAATTCGGGGACTCCGTGGTCGGCGAGCAGCTTCGCGGCGAACTCGCGATGACCCTTCGGGACCATCTGCGCGAGCTGCTCCTCGAGCTGTTTCGGATCGAGGTCGGAACCCTTGCCCTCGTACTTCTCGGGGATGACGAAGTCGACGCCGTAGGTGTTGCTGCCCACATGCGCGTCGAGCCAGCGGCACTCGACTTCGAGCTGCTCGGGCGTGAAGCCGACTGCGCCCAGCACGCCGAAGCCGCCCGCGTTCGAGACGGCAGCGACGACGTCGCGGCAATGCGTGAACGCGAAGATTGGGAATTCGATGTCGAGCAGGTCGCAGAGGGGGGTGCGCATGGGAGGCTCCTTATGACTGGGCGAGGGGCAATATACGCCTTCGTCGGACAGTGTGTCCGGTGGGCTTGACTGTGCTCGGGCGCCGGCCGCGGGCCGGGCGGCAGCGGCTCCGCCGGCTGGCTCGCGGCGGCCCTTTGGGGGGAAGTGGGTTGGTAGGAGCTACGGGCGCATTCTGAGGGCGCGCATTTTCTGGGGGCCTTGCTGCGCTCGATGCCGGCTGCGCCGCTGCCGCCCGGCCCGCGGCCTCCTTGCCGTTCGAGGGGATAGATTCGGCGGGGGTCGAGCATCAACTTATTGGGGAGTGCGAATCGGCGGCCGCATTGAGCGGCCGGCGATTCGGCGCTCCGCGGTCGCGAGATTTTGTGCGTCGTCGGTCGTGTTGGCGGCGCGAATGTTATGCGGAGATGAGGAGGACCGATGATTCGCACCGCACGCTGCGTCCTTGCCGTTGGCTGCTGGCTTGGGTTCTCCGTTGCGTCGAGCGCGGAGAGCGATCGCGCGGGAACGGTCGCTGCGCTGATGAAGCTCTCGGGCATCGAGCGACAGATTCTGCCACTTGCCGAACAGCTCGTGGATCAACTGCTCGCGGGCCAGGCGCGGGAGTCGATGCCGGGGCTGAACGTTCTGCTGGCGACCGCGGCACGACGAGAGTTCGCAGCCGACAAGCTGCTCGCCGAGATTCGCGAGCGCCTGTTACAAGACGTCGACGAGGAAAAAGCGGCCGTCGTCATCGACTGGCTGAAGGGCGCCATCGGAACGCGCATCACCGCGCTGGAAGAAGTGGCTTCTCACGAGTCATCTGCGGCGGCGCTCGAGACGTACGCAATGGGGCTCGAGGCGAATCCGCCGCGGCCTGAGCGCGTCGCGCTCCTGCAGCGCCTCGACACCTCGATGGAGATCTCGGCATTCACCACCGAGGTCGTGCTGGCGACGGCGCGCGCGTCGGCGCTCGCCTTCAACGCCGCGGGGAAGACGCCGCGGCCTGAAGGCGACGTGCGCGATGCGGTGGAACGTCAACGCGAGCAGCTCGCGCCCGCGCTCGCCGCCTTCACGCGGGTCGCGTTGCTGAAGAGTTATCACGACGCCTCGGACGCCGACTTGCTCGCGTACACCGAGTTCCTCGAGACGGCGGAAGGCCGCTGGTACAACCGCGTCATGTCGGGCGCATTGCTCGCCAGCTACGAGAATGCAACGCGACGGATGGCGGATGCGGCCGCGGCAGTGGTTCAGACGCCGCCCGAGAGCAAGGCCCTGTAGCGCTCGCGCCGCACTCAGCGCACCACGAACTCGACGCGATCGCGCTCCTCGCCCGCGGCGTCCCTGAGAAGCAGCACGTGGCGTCCGCGCACGAGCGCCCAGAAGTGCGGCGTGTCCGCGGAGCCGAGCGGCGCGCCATCGAGCACGAACGCGAGCGCGGCGTCCGCGGGCTGCGCCTCGATCAGGACACGTTGCTGGGCGGCGGGGATGTCGGGATCGAACGCGATCGCGAGATCTCGCGCGGGCGAGACGATGCGCGCGAGTGCTGCCTCGGGCGAGATGCGCGCGGCTGCGGCCGCGCCCGCGGCTTCGGTGCCGCGCAGCGCGTAACCGGCTGCGGTGCGCACGACGTCGCGCGGCGGGGCGGGCGGCGCGCTCGGCTCGCTGGCGTGCAGCGCGTCCATCACCGCGGCCCAGACGGGCGCCGCGCCGTCGATGCCGCTCACGTCCCACATCGGCTCGCCGCCGCCGTTTCCGACCCACACGCCGACCGTGTACTTCTCGCTGAAGCCGAGGCACCAGTTGTCGCGCATGTCCTTGCTGGTGCCCGTCTTCACCGCGCTCCAATAGTGGGTCGCGAGCGCGCTCTCGAGTCCGAAGGTGAGGCTGCGGCTGCCGCGATCGGCGAGCACGTCGGAAACGAGAAAGCTCGCGCCCTCGCCGAGTACGCGCGCATTCAGGCCGGGCGCGTCGTCCGCGCGAATGCGCAGCAAGCCCGCGACACCGCCACGCGCGAGTGCCCGGTAGGCGCTGACCAGCTCGTAGAGCGTGACGTCCGCTGCACCGAGGGCGAGCGACGGGCCGTAATAGTCGGCGCGCACGAGCCCCGCCACGCCGAGCGCACGCAGCGCGACGACCGCGCGATCGACGCCGACGCGCTCGAGCGCGCGCACTGCCGGCACGTTCAGCGAGGAGCCGAGCGCGACGCGCGCGGGCACGGGCCCGTGGAAACGGTGGTCGTAGTTCTCGGGGCGGTAGCTACCGATGCCGGTGGGCAGCTCGAGCGGCGAGTCGTCGAGCAGAGAATCGGGGGTGAGCACGCGCTCGTCGAACGCGAGCGCGTAGACGAACGGCTTCAGTGTCGAGCCCGCTTGACGGCGTGCGCGTACGAAGTCGACGTGCGGGGACGCCGACAGCGCGCCGCTGCTGCCGATCCAGACGAGCACGTCGCCGGTCGCGTTCTCGACTGCGAGCACCGCGCCGTCGCGCACGCGCTGCTCCGCCAACACCGCGAGCTGCTCGGCGAGCGCACGCTGCGCACTGCGCTGCAGGTCCGCGTCGAGCGTCGTGCGCACGTCGCCGCGCGCTTGCAGGAGTCGCGCGGCGAGGTGCGGCGCGAGTGCAGCGGGCGAGCGCAGCTCCGGCGCCTGCGTGAGCGCGGCGTTCGCGCTCTGCCGAATGGCCGCGCAGCTCGCGCCCGCGTCGCGCAACGCGGCGAGCGCGCAGGCACGCGCGGCTACCGCGTCCGGCGCAGCGCTCGGCGAGCGCAGCAATGCCGCGAGCAGCCAGGCCTCGCTCGCGTCGAGGCCGTGGGGCGCCTTGTCGAACAGGCCGCGCGCCGCCGCGTTCACGCCAACCAGCTCGCCGCGGAAGGACACCAGATTCAGATACGCCTCGAGGATCTGCGGCTTCGACCAGCTCCGCTCGAGCACCAGCGCAAGCGCGATCTGCCGCGCCTTCAGTGAATGCGTGCTCGCGCCGCGCGCCGCGCGCAGCGGCGCGTCGAGCCGCGCGGCGAGCTGCATCGTGAGCGTGCTCGCGCCGCGCCGCTCGCCGCGCGCCTGCGCGAGCAGCGCGCCGCCAAGCGCGCGCCAGTCGACGCCGGCGTGCGCGAAGAAGCGGCGATCCTCGATCGCGATCAACGCAGCCGGGAGCGCGGGCGAGATCTCGGCGAGCGGCGTCCACGCGAGCCGCCGCTCATCTACCCGCACGCGCCGCTCGTGCAGCACGCGCCCCCGCCGATCGATCAGGCGCGCCTCACTCGGCGCGTACTGCGCGCGCACCACTGCGTAACTCGGGACACCGGGCGCGAACGTGCGAACCGCGAGCGGCAACACGAGCGCGAACAGCAGCCCGCCGAGAAGCACCCCCCGCCAACAAGGCGAAGCCCGGGGACGCTCCTCCTTGTTCGCAGGCGATCTCGTCCGTTCGCTCATGTCGAACTCATCGAAACAAAGAGGAACGTCCCCGAGCGCAGCGTGTTCACGGCTCGACTCGCAGCGCCTCGTGCGGCAGCTCGCCGAAGCTCTCCGGCGCGTACATCGCTTCCACGCGCGTCGGCGGCAGCGCGAACGCGCCGTCCTGGTCGAGGCGCAGCGTGTACTCCACCTCGATTTTCCCTTTCGGCACGTACTCGAAGTAGTCGCGATAGGCGAGCTGCGTGCGCTCGGTGAAAGCGCGACACGGGCAACCCCAAGCGTCGACTTCCGTGCGCTCGCCTTGCGCGAGCAGCTGCGAATCTCGCCCGAGGCCGCTGCCGAGAATCGTCGCGCCAGCCGGGATCGGATCGTCGACCACCACCCACGAGAAGTCGCTCTGCGCATCCACCGTGAGATGCACGCGCACGACGTCGCCGCGCGTCCACGCGCCGGGCGTCTTCTGCACCACCGGCGTCCACGTGCGCGCGACCTGATAACCCGCGAACAGCGGCTGCTCGAGCGGGATCGCCGCGACGCTCTGGATCTCCGCCCACGGCTTGCCGCTGCCGACGTGGGACGCGTTCAGCTCCGCGCGTGCCGCCGGCCAGGCCAGCCGCAGCGTCTCCTGCGGCTCGCTCTTCGCCCACGCGATGCGCTGCGCGCCGCCGCCGAGCGCGAGCAGCGTGGTGCCTGCGACCGGCTCTCTCTCGAAGCGCGCCGAGAAGCGCTCGAGTGCGAGGCGCCCCCACGCGTTCGCGATCGTGGTGCCCCAGCTACCGGCGCGCTGGCGCGCGAGCGCGCCCTTCATCAGTCGCGGCAGCTCGCGCTCGAAGGCGGGGCTCTCGTGCGACAGCAGCACGAAGCGATTCACGTTCGAGTCGGGGGTCGCGAGCAGCCAGTCCATCGAGTCCGCGCGCTCCGTCGCGAAGGCGACGGTCGTTCCGCCGGCGGTCAGGCGCGCGCGCAGAATGCGCTCCACGTTTGCGCGCTTCGCCGCCGCGTTCGGCGCGCTCGGCATGCGCCCCAACAAGCTCGCGTAATCGAGCAGCGCCGAGGTGGGCCAGAGCTCCGGCTGGCCCGGGATCGATGCGAGCTGCTCGGGCTTCACGCGCCCGTACCGCGAGAGCGCCTCGAGCGCTGCGAGGCGGCGCAGCGGGAGATCCGCGACCGGCGCCCAGCTCGAGCGCGAGATGCGGCCAGCGGCGAAGGCCTCGAGCCCGCTCGCCATGCGCTCGAGGCTCGCTTCGGGAATCTGCCAGCCCGCTTCGTGCGCGATCGCGAGCAGATAGGCCGTCAGCGTGTCGCTGCCGCGCAACGACTCGGTCGGCCAGAATCGCGCGAGACCGTCTCCGTCGAGATGGCCCGGCAGCGCGGCCATGAGCGTGCGCCACTTTTCTGGATCGCGCGTGCCGATCGCGGTCGAGGCTTGCTGCTCGAGACACGTGTAGCCGTACTCGCGGAAATACCGGTCGATGCCCGCCGTCCCGCTCGCGAGGGAGGGCCGCAGCGTGACGTCGATGCCGCCGCGCCCGGGCAGCGCGTCGCGCGGCGGCTCGACTTTGCGCATGAGCGGCACTGCGCCGAGCTGCACGAGCTCGGCCTGCAGGATGCGCTCGGGCACGGCGGGCGAGACGCGCTGCACGGTGGCGACACGATCGCTCGCGCCGCTCTCGGCCTGCGCGCTCGCCACCCAGTCGAGCTTCGCGACGTCGGCGGGAATCGCGACGTCCCACGCCGCGAGCTTCGCCTCACCCGCCGCGAGCGTGAGTTGTTGGGGCTCGAACACCGCGCCATGCCCGGCGATCGCGAGCGTCGCGGTCACCGCCATCGGCTTCTCACTCGCGTTGCGCACCGTGAACTCGGGCCGCACGCGATCGCCCTCGCGCGCGACCGGCGCGACGCCGGGCAGAATCATCAGGTCCTGCGTGGTGCGCAGCTTCGCGAAGCCGGTGCCAAAGCGATCGACTCCGCCGGTCGCGATCGCGGCGACACGGAATTGCGTCAACGAGTCGTTCAGCGCGAACTCGACGACGGCCTCGCCTTTCGCGTCGAGCGCGACGCGCGGGCGCCAGAGCAAGAGCGTGTCGAACAACTCGCGCGTAGAGCCCGCGCCGCCGCCGCCGCCCGCGGGCCGCGCCTTGAGGCCGAAGTGGCGCTTGCCGACGACTTGTTGCTGCGCCGTGAAGGTCCGCACGCCGTACTCACGCCGGCCGTGCATCGCGTCCAGTAGATCCCAGCTGCGATTCGGCGCGAGCTCGAGCAGCGCCTCGTCCACCACCGCGATCGCGAGCTCCGTGCCCGGCGGCGGCAGCTTGCCGTCCGGCGTTCGGACGCGAACGCGCGCGCGCACGCTCTCGCGCACGCGGTAGATGTCGCGCTCTGGCGTGACCCGCACCGCGAGCGTGTGCGGCGCAAGCCCGACGCGCAGCTCCGTCACCCCGAGCTTCGAGGCGGGGCGCGCGAGATCGACGAGCGCGGTTGGCGCTGGCGCCGCGACGCGGCCGCGCACTGCGAGCACCGATACGAACACGTTCGGCGCGTGGGTTGCCGCGATCTTCAGCTTCACCTGCGGATCGCGGCCTGAGAGCTTCGTCACGAACGCCTCGGCGACCCCTTCGCGCTCGACGGTCACGAGCGCGGTCGCGGCGCGAAACGGCACGCGCACTCGAATGCGCGCCGTCTCGCCTGGCTCGACTCGCCGCTGTTCGGGCACGAGATCCATGCGGTCCGAGTCGCTGGCCTCGTACCAGTAATCATCCGGGCCCGGCGCCCAGAGCTCCTCGTGAGTCGCCGCCAAGCGCCCGGCCGCATCGCGCGCGGTCGCGCGCACGATCAGCTGCCCCGTCGCCGCGAGGGGCACGCTGCACGCGAGCTTGCCAGCGCGATCGGTAGTGCCCTCGCAAAGCGTGCCGACGCGCGCCGTCTCCGCGGAGTGCTCGTAGGCGTAATAACCGCCGACCAGGCGCTTGCGATACGAATAGACCTTGCGCTGGAAGAGCTCGACCACGACGCGGCCGCGCGCCGGGCGCCGCGAGAGATCGAGTAGCGCGACATCGAGACGGAGTGGCTGGCCCGCGTCGCGGTGCTTGGCGAGGCGCAGCCCGATCAGCCGCTCGCTCGGCCAGACGGGGATCGTCTGCGCGATCGATTGCAGCTCGCCGTTGGGATCGCGGAACGACAGCTCGGCAACGACTTGTTGGGGCAGATCGCTCGCGGGCACAGCGTCGAGCTGCGTGCGCACACCTCCCGTCGCGTCGAGCGTGAGCTGCTTCGCCGGCGGCGGCACCGTGCTCGCGCCCTCGCCCGCTGCGCTCCAGCCACTCTCGCGGCGCTCGACTCCGGCCCTCACGTCGCCGCGCAGGAACGCATGCTCTTCGAAACCCGCGACTTCGCCGACGGCATACGGCCGCAGCTGGGCGCGCAGCTCGACGGGCAGCTGCGCCGCGGGCCCGCCTGACAAATAAGTGAGCGCGAGATCGAGCGGGATCGCCTCGCCCGCGAGCGCCGGCCGCTTCGGGCCTTGCAGCTTCCCGCGCAGGAGGGGCAGGCGATATTGCTCCACGCGGAACGAAGCCGCCTCGATCGAATCTTCTCCGGCCGGCAGCATCACCTGATAAATCCCGAGCTTTGCGGTCTTCGGAATCTCCCACTCGCCGGTGGCACTGCCGTCGGCGGAAAACACAAGCGGCAAGGCGACCTCGTCGCCACTGCCGAGATGGACGACACGCGCCTCCACCGGGCGATCCGCCGCTTTCGGTAAGCCGAGCCCCGCGAGCAGCGGCAGGCGCAGCAGGTGCTTCATGTGCACCATCTCGCCGACGCGAAACAGCGCGCGGTCGAGAATCGTGTGCGCGATCGGCCCCGGCGCGCGCCAGCCGACCGGCAGATCGAAACGCCACGGCTCGATGCCGCGATCCCAGCTCGTGTGCACGAACGAGACGTCCGCGCCGTTCTGCGCCGTCACGAGCAGCCCGCGCTCGTAGCTGCCGTACGCACAGCCGAGCTCCTCGTCGCGCACGTCCTGGTCCTCAGGTAAGCCGCTGATGCGCGCGATCCCGCTCTTGTCCGTAATGACTGCGGCGAGCTCGTTGCCCTTGCAGTCGAACACCGCGACCCGTGCGCCCCTGACTGGAGCTGCGCGGTCGAGTGTCGTCACCCACGCGAGCGAGCCTTGCCGGCCGAGCTTGAGGTGGACCGACAAGTTGGTGACGAGCGCGAGTGTTGCGGCGTGATAAGTGCGGCCCGCGCCGGAGAGCGCTTCGCCGAGCACGCGGCTCTCGACGTCGACCGCGTGCAGACCGAGACCCGCGAGCGGAATGCCAATCACCTCGGCATCGACGCCCTCCGGCGTGCTCGTCCGAGGCAGCGCGAGCGCCTGCGGCGAAGCGAGCGCGGCGCCGCGCTTCAACGCGCGCTCGAAGATCGAGCGCTCGCCAGGGAACTGCGCGACTCCATTCTCGTCGTGCCCGATGTATTGCGGGTCGGCCGTCGTCGCGCGCAGCCACGCCCAGATTTGTGCGCCGCTCGGCTGCGCGATCGCGGGGGGCGCGCCACCCCGCGTGATAGACACCCCCCACCGCACTGCCGAAGAAGCCGTTGCCATAGTATTGAGCCAGGGCCATG
>JANNKN010000044.1:0-1076 GCA_031396315.1 Deltaproteobacteria bacterium | reverse complement strand
CGCTCGGCGCCCTCGATCGCATCGCACTGCCCGCGCTCGGGCGTGCGCTGCAAGTTGCCGACGTGCACCGAGCGGACGAGGCTGGTCTTGCCCGCGCCCGAGACGCCCGTAACAACCACGAGCTGCCCGAGCGGGATGTCGACGTCGACGCCGTGCAGGTTGTGCGCGCGCGCGCCGCGGATGCGCAGCTGCCCACTCGCACGCGCGCGGCGCGCGCGCGTCAGCTGGAACGCACCCGAAAGCGCGCGGCCGGTCGGCGACCGCGGGTTCGCCGCGACCTCCGCGACGCTGCCCTGCGCGACGATCTCGCCGCCGCGGCGCCCGGAGCCAGGCCCCAGGTCGATCAGGTGGTCCGCGGCCGCGGCGATCTCGAGCGCGTGCTCGACCACGACCACGGTATTGCCCGCGTCGCGGATGCCGCGCAGCACTTCGAGCAGGCGCCCGACATCGCGCGGATGCAGGCCGACCGACGGCTCGTCGAGCACGTAGAGCGCTGCGGTGAGCGCGCCGCCGAGCGCGGTCGCGAGCTGAATGCGCTGCGCCTCGCCGCCCGAGAGCGTGCGCACCTGGCGGTCGAGCGCGAGGTAATCGAGACCGACGCGCATCGCAGTGCCGACGCGCGCGCGCAGGCCCTCCAGCACACGCTTGCCGCGCGCTTCTTGCGCTGCCGTCAGCTGCAGTGCCGCGAGCCACGCATCGAGCTCGCCGATCGCGAGCTGGGCGGCGTCGCCGATGTTGCGCCCGCCGATCTCCACCGCGAGCGCCTCGCTGCGCAGCCGCGTGCCGCCACACGTCTCGCAGGGATCGAAGCGGCGGTAGCGCGCGATCGCGACGCGCGCCTGCACCTTGTAGCGGCGGCCCTCGAGCCACTCGAAGTAGCCCTTCACGCCGTACCACGCGTCGTCGCCCTGGATCACCCATTCGCGATCCGCATCGCTCAGGTTCTGCCAGGCCGTGTCGGTTGCGAGCCCGCGATCGCGGCAGGCAGTCATCAGGTCCTTCTGGCAGCTCTTCGCGGACGGCGCCCCGAACGGCGCGATCGCGTGCTTCGCGAGCGTGCGTGCCGGGTCGGGGAT
>JANNKN010000016.1:0-1856 GCA_031396315.1 Deltaproteobacteria bacterium | reverse complement strand
CGATGCGCTCGAAGTTCTCCCCACTCGAGCGCCGCACGACGCCGTGCACGGCGTAGCCCTTCGCGAGCAAGAGCTCCGCGAGGTACGAGCCGTCTTGGCCGGTGATTCCCGTAATCAATGCAATGCGCGCGCTCACGGCTTCTCTCCGTCTTCGCGCGAAGTCTCGCCCGCGGTAGCGGGCGCATCGCTCTCGCCCGCGCCAGCGGGCCCACCGGTCTCGGCGATCGACGCGAACCCGAGGTTTCTCAGGATCCGAATCGTCAACAGCACGACGACGACGAGGAACACGAGGCTGGTGGCGCCTTCGAGGCGCGTGAACGAGATCGCGATCAGGCAGAAGCACGCGGTCAAGCCGTAGAGCGAGAGCACCGCGGGGCGATGGTCGCCGTGATACTCGTGCAGCAAGCGGTGGTGCATGTGGAGGCGATCCGCCTGCATCACGCCCTTGCCCGAGCGCAGGCGCCGCAGGACCGATAGCGTCGTATCGAGCAGCGGAACCGCGAGCGCGAGCAGCGGCATGAGGAAGGTGATTACGGTCGCGCGCTGATAGCCCTCGAGCGAGAGGATCGCGAGGCTGTAGCCGATGAAGAGCGCACCGGTATCGCCGACGAAGATGCGTGCCGGCGGAAAATTCCACGGCAGGAAGCCGAGCAACGCCCCCGCGAGCGCGAGGCCGGCGACGACGACCGCCATGTGCCCCGCCTGATAAGCGACGGCGGTCAGCGCGAGCGTGATGATTGCGCTCACGCCGGTGCAGAGGCCGTCGAGCCCGTCGATCAAATTGATCGAGTTGGTGACGACTACGATCCAGACCGTGGTTGCGACCCAGGTGAGCCACGGCGCGAACGTCTGGATCTCGCCGGTAAGCGGGTTCGTGAGGTGATCGATCTCGGTACCGTTCGAGATCGCGACCGCGGCTGCGGCCAGCTGCACGGTGAGCTTCGGCCACGCCGACAGGCCCCAGCGATCATCGAGCGCCCCGAGCCCGAGCATCATCAGGCCGCCGACCAGCAGCGGGTCCACGCCGCGTGCCACGCCGAATTCGCTCGGCGTGAGCTGGAGTGCGACCGAGATGCCGACCCAAAAGCCGAGCGCGACCGAGAGCCCGCCCATCAAGGGCATGCGACTGCGCAGGCTGACTTTGCGCTCGTTCGGGCGGTCGATGACGCCCAGCGCGAGTGCCAAGCGTGCGACCAGCGGCGTCACCGCCGCGGCCGCCGCCAGCGCGGCCGCGAAAGTCGCCAATGCCCAGAGCGCGTCCCTCATCGCGATCTCGAAACTCGTCGCGCCGTCAGCCGCGGATGTACTTGAGGTACTGGTCGGTGGGCGCTTCGGCGGCGTTCATCACGACGCCTAGCAAGCGGTCCCGGCCGAGCACCTCGAGCGCGGCTTCGATGTCCGGCTGCGGGGTCGAATCCGCGCGCACCACGAACACCGTGCCATCGCACAGGCCGCTCACGGTTTTCGCATCCGGCAAGCCGAGGGTCGGCGGCAGATCGAGAATCACGCGCTCGTAGCGCGCGGCGAGCTGCTCGAGTAGGCGGCGGAACGCGTCGGAGCCGAGCACCTCGGACGGGTTCTCCGGCAAGCCGCGTACGGCGAGCACGTCGAGCGAGCTGCCCGGCGGGCGCTGGATTGCTTGCTCGAGCGGAGCGCCGTCGACGACTACCTCAGTGAGCCCGGCGTCGAGACGCAGGCCGAGCGACTGCGCGATGGTGGGCTCGCGCAGATCGCACTCGACGAGCAGGACCTTGCGCCCCATCTGCATCGCGCTCACCGCCGCGAGGCTGATCGCGGCCATCGTCTTGCCCTCGCCGGGCAGCGCGCTCGTCACCGCGATCGTGCGCAGCGGGCGC
>JANNKN010000010.1:0-2260 GCA_031396315.1 Deltaproteobacteria bacterium | reverse complement strand
ATGTGTCGTCACGGCTGCGTCAGCTGCGCCTCGGCTTCGCGGTCCAAGCGGTGCAGCGTCTCACTGAGCTGCACGCGCCACACTTCTAGCTCGGTGGCGTTCGCGCTTCTCGGTATTTCCAGCGCGTTTCCGTAGCGAACGCGCACGCGCGCGAAGGGCAGCGGCAGCAGCGCGCGATCCCAGCTGCCGAGGCTTCGCGCGGGCGCAGCGGCGACACCCACCGGCACGAGTTGCACACCGGTTGCCGCTGCGAGCGCGAGCACGCCGCGCTGCAGCTCGAACGCCGGGCCACGCGGGCCGTCGGGCAGCACCCCGCCGCTCTCGCCGGCGCGCACGCGGCGAATCATCTCGCGCAAGAGCGCGCTGCCGCCGCGCGAGCTCGAGCCGCGCGGCGAGCGCGCGAAGCCGAGTTGCCGCAGGGCGCCCTCGGCGAGCTCACCGTCGCGGCTGAGGCTCAGCGGTACCCAGAGCCCGCGGTCGCGATGCGCGTAGGCTGCGATCAGCAGGCCGCGATGCCACGCGACCAGCACGAAGGGCGCGTGCTCGGGAGCGGGGCCGGAGCGCGCGAGGCGCCAGCTCGCGCCGAGCGCACGAATCGCGAGCGCCGCGAGCGCGCCGAGCCGCGGGCGCGCTGCACTCATCCAGCGACCGCGATCGTCGCGACGCCCACGACCGTGAGCGCCGCGCCGGCGAGCCGCGCCCGGCTCGGCGCCTCGCCGAGGAAGCGCATCGCGATCCCCGCCGCGAACATCACCGAGAGCTGCCGCACCGCGACGACATAGCTCGCGGGGGCGGTCTGCAGCACGTGCAAGATCAGCCCGTAGCCGACGAAGCCCGCGAGCGTGGAGAGCAGCACGCGCCCGCGATCCCTGCGCGCGCTCTCCGCGATTGCGGCGCCACCCACGGCGCGCAGTGCGAGCGGAAGGCGCACGCACACGCTCGCGAGCGTGAGCAGGGCGTACCACGCGAGCGGCCGCGGCAACGGCCCGCTCCATTCGCCGGCGTGGAGCTGCGCCATCGCGAGTTTGTCGGCGAGCGAGTACGCGACGGTGGTCGCCAGCGTGAGCCATGCGTACACGAGCTCGGGCGCGAGCAGCTTGCGCAGGGAGAGCTCGCCGCCGTACACGAGCCATACGCCCGCGACGACGATCGCGATGCCGAGCACACCGAGCGGTGTCACGCTCTCGCCGAGCGGAATCGCGATGAGCGGCAGCAGCGCGGGCGTCGAGCGGATGATCGGATACACGCGCGTCAGCTCGGCACGCGAGTAGGCGAGCGTCATCCAGGTGCCGTAGAGGCCGTGTGCGAGGCCGGTCGCCACCAGCAGCGGCCACATCCCGGGCGCGAGATCGCCGAGGCGAAAGAAGAACAGCGCGGCCAGCGCGAGCGGCACCTCTGCGAGCTGCTGCGCCGTGCCGAACGCGAGCGGGTTACGCGCGCCCTTGATCGCCACGCTCCACACTGCGTGCAGCAGTGCGCTCGCTGTGATCAGTGCGAGTTCGGTGGGGGTCATGGGGCAGGGCCTGGGTGCGCGGCGCGGTGCCTTGTCGGGGCATTCGCTCGCTCTTTCCTTATTTACTTCGCGATGCGTCGAAGACTCCGCCTCGCTGCGCGCTTCGCTTGCGGCCTTCGGAACCGCGGTGAGGCGCTTCGGCTGCGAGGTCGGTCCGGCGCAGGCTACGGCACGGCAATGCGTGGTGGCGGGGTGCGCCGTCGGGCTCCGCGTGGGGGTGGCTGGGTGGGATTGATTTCTGTTTGTGCGTGGCGTCGCTAGTGCGGGCGCGTAATTCTCCTGCGTCGGCGTTGGAGAGATTTCCCCCATGAGCGCAGCATCGATTCCCGGCCCCGCGCGCTCTTCGCTTGGGCGAACGCTTGCGCAATACGTCTCGCTCACGAAGCCGCGCATTCTGCCGCTCGTGATCTTCACCGCGCTGCCCGTGCTCGGGATGGCGGGCTGGCCTTCGCTCGCGCACAGCCTCGCGATTCTGGCGGGCATCTCGCTCGCCGCCGCTGCGGCGAACACGCTCAACATGTACGTCGAGCGCGATCGCGACGCGCTGATGGAGCGCACGCGCGCGCGCCCGCTGCCTGCCGGCGACATCACGCCGCGCGCTGCGCTGCTGTTCGGGCTCGCGCTCTCGGTGCTGGCGACATTCGCGCTGCTTTTCGTGGCGGGCACGCAGGCCGCGCTACTGGGTGTCGCCTCGATTCTGTTTTACGTGTTCGTCTACACGATCTGGCTGAAGCCGCGCACGGCCTA
>JANNKN010000342.1:0-3247 GCA_031396315.1 Deltaproteobacteria bacterium | reverse complement strand
CCTCGCGCGCCGCGGCGACGAGCGCAGGATCGATGTCCGCCCCGTAGCGGTCATCGCCAAAGGAATCGTGATCGTCCCATGTGGCAAGCACCGCCGCGCCACGCTTTGCGAGCGACGCGAGCAACGCAGCGAAGTGCGGCTCCGCGAGCTGGCGCTGCCAGTGGCGATCGAGGTCGTCCGCGAGCGCAGCCGGATCGTCGTGGTCCTCGCGCTTCATGTAGACGTTGTCGCCGAGCAGGAGCAGCGCATCCGGGTCGTGCTCTGCAATCTCTTCCCAGACTTTTTGCTCCGCGACGGACTGAATCTTGGCGCACGAGCAGAAGGCGATCGTCGTCATTGCGAGAGTCTGCGGCAGGCCCGTGGGCTGGCGCGATAGCGTGGGCAGCATGGCGAACACGAAGGTTCTCGTCGCGGGCGCGCTCGGCGTGATCGGGCGCGCGGTCATCGAGCGGCTCGCGGCACGCGAGGGCGTAAGCGTGGTCGGCCTAGCGCGGCGCGCGCCCGACGCAGGCCTCGTGGATGTGCTGCGCGGCGCGAAGCAGCCCGTGCAGTGGGTGAGCTGCGATCTGCAGGACGCAGCCGCCACGCGCGCCGCGCTGGCACCGCATCGCGACGCGACGCAGCTCGTCTATGCCGCGCTGTACGAGAAGCCCGAGCTGATTCGCGGCAGGCTCGCACAGGATCACGTCGACGTGAACGCCGCCATGCTCGCGAACACGTTCGCCGCGCTGGAAGGCGCGGCACTCGAGCACGTCTCGATGCTGCAGGGCACGAAAGCGTATGGCGCGCACACGGGCCGCCCGATGCGCGTGCCCGCCCGCGAGCACGACGCCACGCGCGATCACGCGAACTTCTACTTCGCACAGCAGGATCAGCTCGAGGCGCGCGCCGAGAAGAGCGGCTTCGCGTGGACGATCTTCCGCCCGCAGGTGGTGTTAGGGGTCGCGGTCGGCAGCGCGATGAACCCGGTCGCGGCGCTCGGCGCCTACGCGGTGATCCAGCGCGAGCTCGGGCAACCGCTGCGCTACCCGGGACACCCGCACATGCTGACGGAATGCATCGACGCGCGGATCATCGCCGCCGCGATCGAATGGAGCTGGCGCGAGCCGCGCGCAAACGGTGAAGCGATCAACCTCACGAATGGCGACGTGATCGTCTGGCGCACGTTCTTCGAGCGCCTCGCGAGCGAGTTCGGGATGGAGCTCGACGCGTCGCTGCCTGCACCGGGCAGCGAGCCGTTGGGCGACGCGATGCCGAGGCACGCGGCGCTCTGGCGGCGCATCGCCGAGCGCGAGTCGTTGCGGATCGCAGAGCTGGACGCGCTGATCGGGCTCTCCTGGCAATACGCGGACATCCTGTTTGCCGCGAAGTCACCGCCGCCCGTGCCGACGCTCGTTTCCAGCATCAAGGCGCGCCAGCTCGGCTTCGGGGACTGCATCGACAGCGAGGAGTGCATCGTGCAGCACCTCGCTGCGATGCGACGCTGCGGCTATCTGCCGGCGCGCCGAGCGCCAGGGATTTGATGGACGCACACGCCGACGCGACCCGCCGCGGCACCGCGCTCTATCGCTGGCTGTGGCGCTGGCATTTCTTCGCGGGCCTGTTCGTCGCACCGTTCCTGGTGCTGCTCGCCCTAACAGGCGGGCTCTACCTGTTCGCGGACGAGATCGAGGGCTGGTGGTATCGCGACCTCGCGCGCGTCGAGGCGAGCGCGAAGCCCGTCGCGCCCGAGGCGCAGGAGCGCGCGCTGCTCGCGGCCTACCCAGGCGCGCGGATCGCGCGCTACACGGCGCCGCGCGAGCCGACGCGCGCGGCGGAGTGGCAGCTGCGCAGCGCGGACGGCGCTGCGCGCACGGTGTTCGTGGATCCGGGAACCGGCGCGCTGCGCGGCGCGCTCGATAGCGAGTGGCGCCTGATGACCGTGATCTCCGGCCTCCACGGCGAGCTGCTGCTCGGCCGCTTCGGCGACACGCTCGTCGAGCTCGCTGCCTGCTGGACGTTCATCTTGCTCGTCACTGGGCTCTTTCTCTGGTGGCCGCGGCACGGCGCGGCGGGCGGCGTCTTCCTACCGCGCGTTCGCGCACGCGGCCGCTTGCTGTTGCGCGACCTCCACGCCGTGCCCGCGGCGTGGAACGCCCTGTTCGTCGCGTTTCTCGTGCTGTCGGGGCTGCCATGGTCCGGCTTCTGGGGCGACCAGCTCGCGAGACTCGGAACGGTGTCGCCAGCGCTCGCGCCGACGCCGAATTTCGGCGCAGCACCGATCACCCCCACCCTCGTGGATGTCGCGGCGCGGGTGCCGGTGCACGAGCACGATCTCGCGCCCGGCGACCTGCCGTGGGCGATTCGCAAGGCCGGCGTGCCCGAAGCGAATGGCGGTGCCGCGCGCATCGACATCGCCGATGTAATGACCGCGGCGCGCGCGCGCGGCCTCGAAGCACCCGGCTTGCGCGTGCTCTACCCGCAGCGCGCGCAAGGTGTGTTCACGATCAGCTTCGTGCCGGAGACCGCACAGCGGCAACGCACCGTGCATCTCGATCCGAGCAGTGGCGCGGTGATCGAAGACATCGGCTGGCGCGAGTACAGCGCGCTCGGCAAGGCGGTCGAGCTCGGCGTCGAAACGCATCTCGGCGAGCAGTTCGGGCTCGCGAATCGACTCGTACTGGCTGCGAGCTGTGTCGTGATCATCGCGACGGTGGTGCTCGGCTTCCTCACCTGGTGGCGGCGCCGGCCCACTGGCGAACTCGCGGCGCCGCCTCGCTCACCGGGCTTCGCGCCGAGCGCGCTCGTGGTCGGCGTCGCGATCGCACTCGGCGTGCTCTTCCCGCTCGCGGGCGCATCGATGCTCGCGGTGCTCGCGTTCGACGTGCTCTCACGCTGGGTGCGGCGCGCGTCGGCCTAATCGCTACGCACTCTCGCCGCGGCGAGCCCCTCACACCACGTCGGGCGTCGCCTGCTCCATCAGCGGCAAGTCGTCGGGCACGTCGCCGAGCGCGAGCGCGATCTTGCTGAAGCCCATGAAGATCGCGTTCGCCGCCGCGAGCTCGACGATCTGCGGCGGTGTGAAGTGCGCGAGCACTTCACGCTGCAGCGCGGGCGGCGCCTCGGCGTCTGCGAGGAACGCGTCGGTCCACGCGAGCACGGCCTTCTGCTCGGGGGTGAGATCGCTTGCTGCGAAGTCGTCGCGAACCTTCTCGACGATTGCCTCCGTGAGGCCCTCGTGCTTCGCACCTGCGAAGCGCGTGCTCTT